>NZ_JBLKCZ010000012.1:0-139539 GCF_047530595.1 Enterobacter sp. 01-M-02-SI-ECC
CTGTTCGTCGGAAAAACGCTTCTTCATGGGGATGTCCTCATGTGGCTTATGAAGACATTACTAACATCGGGGTGTACTAATCAACGGGGAGCAGGTCACACGCACAGAGTTACGCTCCATATGACTCATCTGCCTTTCAACCGCATCCCTCGACCACAATCCCGATTCTATCAATGAACTACATGCCATGGTCCTGAAACCATGCCCACAAACCTCTACCTTTGTGTCATAACCCATAACGCGCAGCGCCTTGTTCACCGTATTTTCACTCATCGGTTTACGATGGTCGTGATCGCCAATGAAAACAAAATCGCGATCCCCACTAAGTTTGTGTACCTGTTTAAGGATTGCTAACGCCTGACGAGATAACGGCACCAAATGAGGTGTACGCATTTTTGAGCCGCGCTGGGAGTGCTTTATCCCTTCAATAGCCTCGCGCTCTGCGGGTATGGTCCACATTGATGTTTCAAAATCGATCTCAGACCAACGAGCAAAACGCAATTCGCTGGAGCGGATGAAGACAAGAAGAGTTAGCTCAACGGCGAGACGAGTCAAAGGCCTGCCGGTATAGCTATCAATGCGCTGAAGCAGTTCGGGAGTACGTCTCAACTCTAACGCAGGCCTATGCTGCCGGTTACTTGAAGCAACGGCACCGGCCATCTCCTGTGCTGGGTTGTAATCAAGCAAACCACTCTGTACCGCATAGCGCATAATTGCGGTAGTACGCTGCTGTAAGCGGGATGCCACCTCAAGTCGCCCCGACATCTCTACCGCTTTGATTGGGGTCAGCAGGTCTCTAGTTTTAAGGTCAGCAATATTCCGCTTACCAATGGCGGGAAAGAGATTGTCCTCCAGGCTTTTCAGCACCCGACGACTATGTTCTTCCGACCACTTTTTATTTGTGGCATGCCACTCAATAGCAAGTTGTTCGAAAGTACGTGCTTCTTCCTGCTCAACTTTATCATTTTTCTTTTTATCTCCCGGATCAATGCTGTTTGCCAAAAGCTTACGAGCTTCATCACGGCGAGCCCTTGCATCAGCGAGAGACACATCAGGGTAAACACCCAGAGCCAGCATCTTTTGCTTTCCGCTAAATCGGTACTGCAAACGCCAGTACTTAGAGCCATTTGGATGAACAAGAAGGTGCATACCGTTGCCATCAGTCAGCTTATATTGCTTATCCGTTGGCCTAGCTGTTCTGACTTTGATATCTGTTAGAGCCATGCTTATCCCCTCCCTGTTGGTACAAGCATTATCGAACCGGAAATACCATCATCTGTACCAACATCTGTTGGTAGATGTACGTTGAAGTCGGTTGACCTTGGGAGAACTAATATAGCGGGAAAGGTAGGTAAATACTGGGTTTCAGGCACAAAAAAAGACGTCCGTTGACGTCTATTGATGTTCCGATGGTGCCGAAGGCCGGACTCGAACCGGCACGTATTTCTACGGTTGATTTTGAATCAACTGCGTCTACCGATTTCGCCACTTCGGCACTGAAGGGGATGCGGAAACGTTGTGGATTATACCTGTCGCGCGCCGCCATGCAAGCGACGACGCGCTAAACCCGCGCTAAGTGCCCAAAAAACCAGCGTCCTTCGTCACTCCAGCTCAGACACCGCCAGCCGAATCACTCCCGCCGCCTTCTGCTCCGGCAGCGCCAGCACCTTCGCCCACATCTCCTGAACCATATCGCAGGAGAGCTTCTCTTTGCCCGCCGCCTTCTCCGGCATCTGCAGCAGCTGGATGTCCTCGCCGTACTTATCGGCAAGTGCCTTCATAATCGGCCGCACGTCCTCGACAGCGGCCTCGCGTTCGGCCTGGGTCACGGTGTGGCGGTTTTTGCCGTAGGCCGCGCGCATCATGTCCGCGTCGGCCTGCATGCGCCGCGCCATCAGGTCTTTATCCAGCATGCGCATCGGGTTTACGCCGCCCTTCACCGTCGGGTAGAGGAAGCGGAAGCAGGCGTCGTCGCTCACCTTCTGGATGGCGGCGGTCTGCTCCATGTTGATGGTCATGTAGTTCACCACGTTGGCGTCCGGGGCGTTTTGCAGGCGCGACATCTGCAGATGCAGGATCTGCGGCTGAATGGTATCGATAATCTGCTGCTCCGGCTCGCCCGCTTTTTGCAGGGCGGCCATCTGGTCGAGGATGCGCTGATGCAGCGCGGGCTCCTGCTCCTTAATCACCTGCCAGGCGGGCATCGCGTTAAGGGCGGAATCCATCTGCCGTTCCGGAGCGCGCTGCCTGTCGAAGAACACCCAGAACGCCACGGCGGCGGCCACCACAACAACCATCACGGTACGGGTCCACGTTTTATTCATCTCGCATCCTTATCCTTGAGTTATGCCGGTTTACACCGGCACGCCGCTGTGGAAGCGAAACTCGTTGTCCGGTGTCGAGATAAGTGTGGCTTCAATTTCGCCAAAAAGCTTTATGCGCGGTGAGATATCGTCGTCGCTCACCTGCTGAGCCAGCGTCAGGTAGTCCTGATAGTGGCGCGCTTCCGAGCGCAGCAGCGAGAGATAGAACTTTTGTAAGTCGTCGTCGAGGAACGGGGCCAGCGCGGCGAAGCGTTCGCAGGAGCGGGCTTCGATGTAGGCGCCGCAGATGAGCTTGTCGATCAGCGTTAGCGGTTCGTGGGTGCGCACGTCCTTCAGCATCCCTTTGGCGTAGCGGCTGGCGGTGATTTTGACGTACGGAATGTCGCGGGCCAGCATCGCCTCGCGCACCTGCCAGAAGTGGTGCAGCTCCTCTTTAATCAGCAGCACCATGCTGTCGATCAGCGCCTGGCCCCACGGGTCGTCGGTTTTGGGCATCACGCTTTTGCCAATCTGCCTGTGCAGGGCGATGAAGTCCGGCTCCGGGCCGTCGCGGAAGGTGAACTGTTCGTAGGGCTTGAGCCAGTCGAGCAGCGCGTCGGCACCGCTTTCGTCGGCGACGTATTTACGCACCAGCAGCAGCGCGGTCTGGGCGGCCTTGAGCTCGCACACCATGTGGTCGGTGAGCAGCAGCGGCAGGTTCGCCGGATCGCGGGCTTTATCAATCCATGCTTGCGGGGTCGGGCACTGGAGGAAGTTGAGTACGGGGGCGAGTATCTGCGGGTAATCCATGGTTCTGCCTTGAAAAAGCGGTGGCGCGCGCCACCGCCTGAAACGCTTAGTGACGCACGCCGTCGTCGTCTTCGTCGACGTAATCTTCATCGTCGCCTTCTTCGCCGTCTTCACCGTTCGGATCTTCGAAGTAGGTTCCCCAGCCGTCGTATTCCACTTCAAACTTCTCCGCCAGGTTCATCAGCTGTTCTACCTGCGCGTCGATAAGCTCCGCCTTCAGCGCGCCTTCACTCAGGATGTCGCAGCAGATGACGGTGTCGCCCTCTTCCACTTCCAGCTCTTCCGGCTCGGTCACTTCGTAACCCAGCTTGAAGGCTTCAACGGCCAGTTTTTCCAGCGCGTCGAAATCATCCGCAGAGAAATGGTGCTCGATGGTGTACAGCGCGTCCGGATCGCTACCGTCTTCCAGCAGTTCTTCAATAATCAGACGCGTCTCTTCGCGTTGCTCTTCCAGGTGTTCCGGGTTTGCCATGGCTCAATCCTCTTTAAAGTGCGGCAGATACTTCTATTTTCACACACGGACGGGTTTGCCTCCACCTTTGTAAGAAAGATTTGTGAAACGGGGTTGCAAATGAATAATTACACATATAAAGTGAATTTTAATTCAATAGGTGGCGTTCGCCATGCGAGGATAAAATGTCCGATTTATACAAGAAACACTTTCTGAAACTGCTCGACTTTACCCCTGCACAGTTCACTTCTCTGCTGGCCCTTGCCGCACAGCTCAAAGCCGATAAAAAAAATGGCAAGGAAGTACAGAAGCTTACCGGTAAAAACATCGCGCTCATCTTCGAAAAAGACTCGACCCGTACACGTTGCTCTTTCGAAGTTGCCGCATTTGACCAGGGCGCGCGCGTCACCTATTTAGGGCCGAGCGGCAGCCAGATTGGGCATAAAGAGTCAATTAAGGACACCGCGCGGGTTCTCGGGCGGATGTACGACGGCATTCAGTATCGCGGCCACGGCCAGGAAGTCGTCGAAACGCTGGCGCAGTATGCGGGCGTGCCGGTGTGGAACGGGCTGACCAACGAGTTCCACCCGACGCAGCTGCTGGCGGACCTGCTGACCATGCAGGAGCACCTGCCGGGCAAGGCGTTTAACGAGATGACGCTGGTCTACGCGGGCGACGCGCGCAACAACATGGGCAACTCGATGCTGGAAGCGGCGGCGCTGACCGGGCTGGATCTGCGCCTGGTGGCCCCGAAAGCCTGCTGGCCGGAAGAGAGCCTGGTGGCGGAGTGCAGCGCGCTGGCGGAGAAGCACGGCGGGAAAATTACCCTGACGGAAGACGTGGCGGCGGGCGTGAAGGGCGCGGACTTTATCTATACCGACGTGTGGGTGTCGATGGGCGAAGCCAAAGAGAAGTGGGCGGAGCGGATTGCGCTGCTGCGCGGGTATCAGGTGAACGCGCAGATGATGACGCTGACCGGCAACCCAAACGTGAAGTTCCTGCACTGTCTGCCGGCGTTCCATGACGACCAGACCACGCTCGGCAAGCAGATGGCGAAGGAGTTCGATCTGCACGGCGGGATGGAAGTGACGGACGAGGTGTTTGAGTCGGCGGCGAGCATCGTGTTTGACCAGGCGGAAAACCGGATGCATACGATTAAGGCGGTGATGGTGGCGACGCTTGGGGAGTGATTGACTCCTCTGCGGTCTGGTGCCCTCACCCCGGCCCTCTCCCACGGGGAGAGGGAGAACACCCTAAAAACGACAACAGAGTTATCGTCAGGCAGAAAAATTCATTTTACTGACGCTTTCTCAGATACGCATTAACCATAATAGGTATTTATCTTTTTATTAACCATTATTTACTGAGTAGATAATGGTTAATATCAGGTCATTATCAATTACAAAACACCTTATATTATCGGCGTAATATTTCCTTATTGCTGCATTTCATTAATAAGGATTGTTTATGTCATGGAATAAACATGAAGCTGTGTCATACGCCCGTAGCCACGCACTAACCCATACTGGACACTATTGCGCTCGAGCAATCGCCGCCGCCATTCGAGCCGGAGGGCTTAAAATCGAAGGGGCAAACGCTAAGGATTTCTGGCGTTCTTTTGAAAAAGCAGGGTTCACAAAAGTCTATGGCCCCCCCATAGAGGGGGATATCGCGGTGATTGATGCCTTGCCCGGCCCGAATCAGTACGGGCATGTCTGTATTTATGATGGCGCTGGAACCTGGTATTCAGATTTTAAACAGAGAACACTGTACCCGGGGCCAACCTATCGCCAACTCCAGCCAGCCGTAACCTTATACAGGCATTATTAATATGAATAAGCTCATCTTAATTGTGTTATTCAGCACAGCCGCATTGGGGGCCGAAGATTTTCAGATACCGATGCAGCGCGCCCTTGAATTCAATCGCTGGTACGTCAAACAGGTGAACAACGATCGTTATCCCATCCAAGAGGGAAATGAAATCGATAAGTTCGTTACGGCCAGCACCATGAAAAAATTACGTCATGCAGACGATCCCCGTTATGCCGACGCTGAATTTTACGAGGCTGATTTTTTTATGAAATCGCAGTATATCGGCGAGGACTGGGCTGAGAATGTGGCTATTGATTCGTATGTTTCAGACCCGGTCTGTGTAAACGTGAATATCACGTTTGGCAAAAAGACCCAGCACACAGTCATTGATTGCATGGTTAAAGAAGATGGGGTCTGGAAAATCCAGTCTGTTGCCGCCCGGGATAATAATTGATGCCCCCCGCTAACAATAATGTAGCCGCCTTTGTTGCCGGGTGGCACTGCGCTTACCCGGCCTACACAACCCGTAGGCCCGTGCAAGCGTAGCGCCGCCGGGCAAATCAGGCAGCCCCTCTCCCACGGGCAGAGGGAGAACATCGGCGCCATTTCATTGATTTTTCACCCCGAAAAAGGTACGTTTTCGCCTTAATTCCAGCGTGGACATGCCAGCATTATGCCGATTATTCAGTCTGTTGAACGTGCGTTGCAGATCCTCGACCTGTTCAACGAGCAGGCCACCGAGCTTAAGATCACCGACATCAGCAAACTGATGGGGCTGAGCAAGAGTACCCTCCACTCGCTGCTGAAAACCCTGCAGCTTCACGGCTATATCGATCAGAACCCGGAGAACGGTAAGTATCGCCTCGGCATGAAGCTGGTCGAGCGCGGCCATTTTGTCGTGGGCTCCATCGATATTCGGCAGAAGGCAAAAGGCTGGCTGACGGAGCTGTCCCGGCGGACCGGGCAGACCACCCATCTGGGGATCCTGGACGGGCGTGAAGGGGTTTATATCGAGAAAATTGAAGGCAAGCTGGCTGCCATCGCCTATTCGCGCATTGGCCGCCGCCTGCCGGTTCACGCCACCGCTATCGGCAAGGTGCTGATTGCCTGGCTGGGCGAGACCGAGCTGAACGCCCTGCTGGAGGGCTATCAGTACACCACCTTTACGCCCGCGACCCTCGCCTCTCGCGAAGCCTTAGTGGCCGCCCTGGCGCAGACCCGCGAGCAAGGCTACGCCCTGGACAGCGAAGAGAACGAGCAGGGCGTGCGCTGCGTGGCGGTGCCGGTGTGGAACCACGAATCCCGCGTGATTGCAGCCCTGAGCCTGTCGACGCTGACCTCCCGCGTGGACGACGCCGAGCTGGCCCGCTTCCGCGAGCAGCTTCAGCAGGCCGGGCTCGAGCTGTCACGCGCGCTGGGCTACCCGGCCTGAGCCGTTAAACCGGCTCGTAGGTGAAGTAGTCGAAGTCTGCGTGGCAGCCATCTCCGCTGATGTCCTCGCAGTGCAGCCCCACAAACGCGCCGGTAAAGAAGCCGCGCCCGCCGATGTAGTCGTCCGACAGTTTCCACGCCTCATACGTTACCGGCACGGTGTGCCACGTCTCGCCGTCGAACGAGTAGCTGTAGCGGTAAACCAGCGTATCCACGTCCACCCGCAGCCAGACGCTCTCCGCATGTTCCGGCACCGGAATCGGCTGCTCGTGCAGCGGCCATGACGGTACGTTGTGGTCGAGCTGGATCACTTTGATGGTTCTCCCCTGCCCCTCCTCGTAGTCCACAAAGCAGTAGCTCCAGTTTTTGCTGTTGTAGTAGCAGGTCAGCCCCGCGCTCTGCTGGAAGTGGACCGGCGAAAATTGCATCCGCGTTTCTGAACGGAAGGCGAAGTGCTGCCAGCGGCGCGCCACGGTCGACTGGGTAAAGGTCGAGTTGAGCGAGTCGTTGCCGTAGAGCCGTAAATAGCCCGGGCGCGCGGTGAGCGAGCCGAGGGTGTCGTCGAACGGAATGCGCAGGGTCTGTAGTTCCGGGTCGAGCGAACTGGCGTCGAAATCGTCCCGCCAGCGGCCCTGAACGGCAGCGTGCTGCTCGGCAATTTGCGGGCCTTTCACGGTCAGCTGCGCGTGCTTGCCGCCTTCCACGTACGGCCAGCCGTCGCGCCATTCAATGCGGGCGATGCCGGTCTCGCGCCCCAGCGGGCAGTAGCCGCGCCCGCCGGAGGCCAGCAGCGGCACGCCAGGCAGGCGCAGCGGGCGGCTGGTGAGGTAGGCCATGTACCACTCCCCCGTGTGGGTCTGCAGCAGCGAGCCGTGGCCGCTCTTCTGCAGCGGGTTCTCCGGCAGGTGCCAGCTGGTCATCATCGTCACGTCCGGGTGCAGCTCGTACGGCCCGTCGATGGTTTTTGAACGCAGCACCACGACGGCGTGCTCGTAGCTGGTGCCGCCTTCGGCCACCATCAGGTAGTACCATCCCGCGTGGCGATAAAGATGCGCCCCCTCGGTGTAGCAGAGCGGCGTGCCGGTAAACAGGGTTTTGCGCTCGGGCGAGAGCGTGCCGGTCTGCGGGTCAAACTCCTGCATCACGATGGTGTTGTGTGGGTTGCTGTGGTGGCGCGGCCCCCACGGTCGGTAGAGGTAATATTTGCGGCCATCGTCGTCGTGGAACAGGGACGGGTCAAACCCGCCGTTGCCCATCGGGATCGGCTCGCTCCACGGCCCCTTGATGGAGGGCGCGGTGACGAGGAAGTTGCGGCCGTTTTTCCACGGCGAGTCGACAATCTTTACGTCGGTGTAGAGCAGCCAGAACCTGCCGTCGGCGTAGCTCAGGCACGGCGCCCAGATGCCGCCGGAGTCCGGGTTGCCCTTCATGTCCAGCATCGACACGCGGTCCAGCGGGGTGCTGACCAGCGACCAGTTTTTCAGGTCGCGGGAGTGGTAGATGCGCACGCCGGGGAACCACTCGAAGGTCGAGGTGGCGATGTAGTAGTCCTCGCCCTGGCGGCACAGGGACGGGTCCGGGTTGAAGCCGGTAAGTATCGGGTTGGTGATTTCCATATTGCCTCCGGTTAATGGGATGCGGCTGTCGCTGCGTCGGGAATGGCCTCGCCCTGCGCCGCGCGGTGCTTGATCAGCTGCTGGCTGATGGCCTCCACGCGGGCGTCGGTGAGCTTGTAGAACGACAGCATGATGAACATGCCCGCGTAGAGCACCACCGGCACCACGCAGAACAGAATTTTGATGGTGGTGAGCACCTCGACCGGCTGCACGCTGCTGCTGGCGGAGTAGTTCACATACGCCAGGATCCAGCCCACCACCGCCCCGCCAATCGCCAGGCCAATCTTCAGGCTGAACAGGTAGGTGGAGAACACCAGCCCGTCGAGGCGGCGACCGCTGCGGCTCTCCTCGTAGTCCACTACGTCAGAGGCCATCAGCCACTGCAGCGGCGTGGTGGTGTTGAAGACGAACAGGAACAGAATGTTGAGGGCAAAAATCAGCGCGATATGCTCGGCCGGGGTGACGAAAATCAGCAGGCTGATCAGCGAGTAGGCGACGATGATCCACTTGAAGGCGGTGACGCGGTCAAAGCGGCCCAGCAGGCGGGAAGAGCAGAGCGAGCCGAACATGGTGGCGAGGCTGCCGTAGAGTAAGAACTGGGTCGCCATCTCCGGATGATCCATCACGTATTTCACGAAGTAGAGCGTCGCCCCGCCGCGCACCACGTTGGAGCAGGTCGCCATCATCTTGAACGCGCACATGATCCGCCACTGGCCGTTGCCCAGCAGCAGCCTGAGATCTTTCGCCACCGACGAGCCCGGCTGCACCTCAAAGGTGTAGCGCTCTTTGGTGGTAAAGAAGCATACGTAAAGCAGCACCACGCCGCTCAGCCCCAGCACGCACATGGCGCCGAAGTAGCCCACCTGCTCGTCCCCTTTGCCGATGATGCTCACCAGCGGCAGCGCGATGCCGCTGATGGCGAGCGAGCCCGCCGCAGCCAGGAAGAAGCGCCAGGACTGCAGGGCGTGACGCTCTTTCGGGTCGGCGGTGATGACGCCCGGCATGGCGCAGTACGGCACGTTAACGAAGGTGTAGACCAGAGTCAGGAGAATGTAGGTCACGCAGGCGTAGATGATCTTGCCCTGCGCGGAGAAGTCCGGCGTGTAGAAGGTCAGCACGCAGACGATACCGAACGGGATGGCGCCCCACAGCAGGAACGGGCGGAACTGGCCGTGCCGCGTGCGGGTGCGGTCTACCAGCAGCCCCATCAGCGGGTCGGTGACGGCGTCGAGCACGCGGGAGACCAAAAACAGCGTGCCCATAATGCCCGCCGACAGGCCGAAGACGTCGGTGTAGAAGTAGGCCAGCAGGAACATCGTGGCCTGCCAGACGAAGCCGCAGGCGGTGTCACCCAGCCCGTAGCCAATTTTGTCTTTCATGGTTAATTGCGTCATCAGAATTACACCCTTATGTAGTGTGCTGAATTACAACATCGTGTTAATGGAGTGTAATGAGCTGTTCAATTAACCAGCAATGGTCATATCTTATTTCGGAATTACGTTATTTTGCTTTTGTGACGCCGACGATATATCTCAACCTATTGTTTATATTATTAAATAACAGAAATAGAAAAGCCGTCCGCGGAATATTTCCCGCAGACGGTTTTATCTCTGAAAATAATTAAATGCCGAGTGCTTTTTTACCGGCGTTAATTACCTCAATGATTTTATCGGTGTCATAAATACAGCCTTTCCAGGTGCCGCCGCTCACCGACTGCAGCGCAGCCCACAGCCGGGTATCGTCCGGCAAAAAGTCGTGGGCGTGCAGATCCGGGTGCGTCTGCCGCCGCGCCAGCTCGCGCGCGCCCTCTTCCGGCGTCAGCGGGTTGTCCGCGGTGCCGATAAAGTTCACGCAGCCCGTTAACGTCAGGCGGTCGACGGCGATCTCGATGATGTCGTTATCGCGCAGCTTGCCAATCGGCCCGCCCGCCAGCGCCTCCGGCGACACGTGGCCGAAGCAGGCGCCCGTCGACACGCCCGAGAAGCGCGCATCGGTGATTAACGACACCGTTTTGCCCCACGAAATATGCTTCAGCGCGGAGGTGAGCTGGTAGGTCTCTTCCATGCCGGTGCCGGACGGTCCGCCGCCGATGACCACCATGATATCGCCCTGCGCAATCTCTTCCCGCTTGATGGCCTTGATTGCCTGCGCTTCCGAGACAAACACCCGCACCCGGCCGGTGTGGCGGTACACGCCATCTTCGCCCACCACCGACGGGTCGATCGCCGTGGCCTTGATCACCGACCCTTCGGGCGCGATGTTGCCCGTCGGGAAGCAGACCGTCGAGGTCAGCCCTTTCGCTTTTGCCTTCTTCGGCGGCAGGATCACGTCATCCGGATCCACGCCGTCCTGCTCGTGCAGGCACTGGCGGAAGCGCGCCCGGCGCTCGGACGCCTGCCACCAGTCAAGGTTCTCGCCCACCGTCTGGCCAGTCACGGTCATGGCGTCCAGGTGCAGCAGGCCGAGATCGCGCAGGTGGAGCATTACCTCCGGCACGCCGCCCGCGAGGAAGGCGCGCACGGTCGGATGATAGTCCGGGCCGTTGGGCAGCACGCTCACCAGGCGCGGCACTTTACGGTTGACACGCGTCCAGTGCTCAACGTCCGGGATCGTGCAGCCCGCCGCGTGGGCGATGGCCGGAATGTGTAGCAGTAAGTTGGTGGAGCCGCCGAACGCCGCGTGGATCACCATCGCGTTTTCGATGGCTTTGTCGGTGAGGATATCGCGCGTGGTGATGCCGCGGTTATCCAGCTCGCTGACCGCGCGCGCCGACTGGCGGGCGATCTCCAGCCACACCGCCTGCCCGGACGGCGCCAGCGCGGAATGCGGCAGCGCCAGGCCCAGCGCCTCCGCGACCACCTGCGAGGTGCCCGCCGTGCCGAGGAACTGACACCCGCCGCCCGGCGAGGCGCAGGCGCGACAGCCCAGCTCGGCGGCCTCCTGCAGGGAGAGTTCGTGATTGGCGAAGCGCGCGCCGATGGTCTGCACCTTACCCGCGTCTTCCCCGACGGTCGGCGGCAGCGTCGCCCCGCCCGGCACCAGAATGGTCGGCAGGTCGTGCATCGAGGCCAGGGCAATCATGGTGGCGGGCAGTCCTTTATCACAGGTGGCGACGCCAATCACCGCCCGACGCGTCGGGAGGGAACGGATCAGGCGGCGAAACACGATCGCCGCGTCGTTGCGGTACGGCAGGGAATCGAACATGCCGTGCGTGCCCTGCGAGCGTCCGTCGCACGGATCGCTGACGAAGGCCGCAAACGGGATCCCGCCGCTGCGGGTGATCTCCTTCGCCGCCGCCTGCATCTGCATGCCAATCTCCCAGTGCCCGGTGTGGTAGCCCAGCGCGACCGGGCGTCCGTCCCCGGCGCGGATGCCGCCCTGGGTGCCGATGATCAGCACCTCTTTCCCGGTCAGCCTGTTGGCGTCCCAGCCCATCCCGGCGTTCTGCGTCATGCCGAACAGGTTGCCGCTGGGAGATTCCATCAGCATCTGCGGGGTCAGCGGCAGCGCGCCCTGCGGCCCCGCCGCGTGGGTGATCACCGCATAAAACGCGTCGTCCTGTGGGGTGAAAATTTTCTCAATGGTCATCGTTATCATCCGGCTCAGCAGAGCTTGAGCTGTTGCAGCAGGGTTTTCAGCTGCGCCTTGCGCGGCGCGTCCAGCGGGGAGGCGGGCGGCAGCACGTGCGTGGAGACAGGGCGACCGCAGAGCACGATCGCCTCTTTAATCACGTTAACAAACGGCGTATCCAGCTGATACATTTGCGGAATTTGCAGCAGGGTCTGATGATACTCAGCCGCTTTCGCCACGTCCCCGTCGCGCCAGGCTTTCAGAAGATTCACCGACACCTGCGGGGCAAAGTTACCGCTCGCCGAGATCGCCCCGTCGCCGCCGAGCAGCAGGGTATTAAAGAGGTGATCGTCGTAGCCGCAGAGCACCGTGAAGTGCGGATGGGCGCCTTTGACGGTATGGATCATGCTGCGCAGGTGGGCGACGGAGTCGATGGTGTCTTTGATGCCGATAATATTGTTGCGCGAGTCGGCAAGGGTTTTCACCAGCGCCGGGGTCAGATCCTGCCCGGTCAGCGCCGGGAAGTTATAGAGCATCACCGGCAGCGTGACGCTGTCGGCCACCTGCTCGAAATAGCGGATCAAGTTCGCTTCCGACACTTTCCAGTAGTAGGGGTTGATCACCACGATGCCGTCCGCGCCCGCCTGCTGCGCGTGCTGGCTCAGTTCAATGGTTTCCCGGGCGTTGGTGCCGCCGGTGCCGATCAGGACCGGCACGCGACGATCGACGTGATCGATAGCAAAGCGGGCAATTGCTTTACGCTCTTCGGCGCCGAGCTGGGAGAACTCGCCGCCGCTGCCCAGGAAGAACAGGCCGTCAACGCCTGCCGCGATCAGATCGTCGATCAGCGCGGCGGTGCCCTGCTTATCGAGCTGGCCATCGGCGGTAAAAATGGTGGAGACAGGGGGAATGATTCCCGTAAACAACGCGGACTGCGGCATGAGATCTCCTTGCTGAATCATTTTGTTCTACATTATAGAACAGCGTTCATTAAATTAACGATCATACTATGACGCAGGAAAAGCGCAGGTAAATGAGAGATGCAGAGGGAGTGCGGGAAGTTTAAGCTGGATCACATATTGCGTGGGTGCGGTCTGGTGCCCTCACCCCGGCCCTCACCCACGGGGAGAGGGTGTAAAAGTTCCCTCTCCCCGTGGGAGAGGGTTAGGGTGAGGGGTCAGGGTTACTCCACCAGCATTTTAACAACCACTTTCCTGACCTTCGCAGGCGCGCCCACCGCGCACAGCGGCTTGTGCACCTCACCCGGCCAGAACACCACAAAATCCCCTTCGCTAAGCACCACGGTTTTCTCCTGCTCGCCTTCCGGCAGGAACGCGATGTCTTTGTCCGCCAGCCAGTCGGTGTCGGGCGTACCGTGCGGCAGGGTGCTGAAGGTCATCCCCTCCTGGCCCTTCATGATTATCTGGATGTCCAGATAGCGCGCGTGGTACTCGGCGCGGCGCTCGGCGAACGGCTGGGTCATGTCTTCCGAGACCAGATAAAAGAGGCTGCTGCCGTTGATGTCGTGCTTGCCGAGCGGCGTGGCGTCGGTAACGTGGGCTTTAACGTGCTCGATGGCCTGACGCAGATCGTCAGGCAGCCAGGAGTGCAGATGGTGGATGTTGCCGATAATCATGTGAAATCTCTCTATGTAAAACAACGTTTCATTTTTATCTCTTATACGAGAGTTAAGGCTGCCATACCAGCGCTTTTTAGACGGGTTTTGCGCGAACGCATGTTTATCGGGAATGGTGTTAATTTGCTGTTAAGCCCTCGCAGGCATTTATGCAGTCATTATGCATATCTTCAGCTCTTCGTTATCACGCCCTTGCGCTAACTCATTGATCGCCAGGCCTTAACAACAAAACTCGCTACCGCTTCACATTTTATCACTTTGATAATTTGCTATTAAATTCAATAAATATTTATTGATTTTCCTTAAGCCAAAAATAGTTAATTAGCAATAATGCATAGTCATTCCACAAAAACTATAAAAACAATTAAAATCAATACCTTAACAAAATATTTCAAAGCATTAAATTCTACAAAACACTAACAAGTGAAAATAATGACAACGGATAGTGCTTAGCTATTCACCTCGCCAGAATAATCAATTAATCATTATCTGATGCGAATCATGCAAATGAAAACAAACCGCTTAATATCCATTTTCGCGTGAGCAATATCACAATACGGATTATTTAACCCCCTAGTATGAATCACGAAATCAATTGAGCTTAGCCGCCATGAAATTAAACACATCACATGGCGCATGCCCTTTTTATTCTGAAAAACAGTTAAAGGAATAATTATGGAAAAGCATTACGTCGGTTCTGAAATTGGTCAATTGCGTAGCGTTATGCTGCACCGTCCTAATTTAAGTCTGAAACGTTTAACGCCATCAAACTGTCAGGAGCTGCTTTTCGATGACGTGCTCTCGGTTGAGCGGGCGGGTGAGGAGCATGACATCTTCGCCAACACGCTGCGCGAGCAGGGTGTGGAAGTCCTGCTGTTGACCGACCTTCTGACGCAATCCCTTGATATTGCAGAAGCGAAAGCCTGGCTGCTGGATACCCAAATCTCCGACTATCGCCTCGGCCCAACCTTTGCCGGCGACGTGCGCGGCTGGCTGGCAGATATGCCGCACCGGGAACTGGCGCGCAGGCTGAGCGGCGGATTAACCTACGGCGAAATTCCGGCGGCCATTAAAAATATGGTGGTGGATACCCACACGGCGAATGATTTTATTATGAAGCCGCTGCCGAACCATTTATTTACCCGCGATACCTCATGCTGGATTTATAACGGCGTCTCCATTAACCCGATGGCCAAACCGGCCCGTCAGCGCGAAACCAATAACCTGCGGGCAATATATCGCTGGCACCCGGCGTTTGCCGACGGCGATTTTATTAAGTATTTCGGCGACGAGAATATTAATTACGACCACGCCACCTTAGAAGGCGGCGACGTACTGGTGATTGGCCGCGGGGCGGTACTGATCGGCATGTCCGAGCGCACGACGCCGCAGGGCGTGGAGTTCCTCGCTAACAGCCTGTTTAAGCACCGCCAGGCCGAGCGCGTGATTGCCGTTGAGCTGCCCAAACACCGCTCCTGTATGCACCTCGACACCGTCATGACCCACATCGACGTGGACACCTTCTCCGTCTACCCGGAAGTGGTGCGCAAGGACGCCCAGTGCTGGACGCTTACCCCGGACGGACGCGGCGGCCTGCTGCGCACTCAGGAAACCGACCTGCTGCACGCCATCGAGAAAGCGCTCGGCATTAACCAGGTGCGCCTGATCACCACCGGCGGCGACGCCTTTGAAGCCGAACGCGAGCAGTGGAACGACGCCAACAACGTGCTGACCATCCGCCCGGGCGTGGTGATTGGCTACGAGCGCAACGTCTGGACCAACGAGAAGTACGACAAAGCGGGCATCACCGTGCTGCCCATCCCTGGCGACGAGCTCGGACGCGGTCGCGGCGGCGCGCGCTGCATGAGCTGCCCGCTGGAACGCGACGGAATTTAAAGGAGCCATCATGGAACGAAAACCCACTCTGGTTGTGGCCCTTGGCGGCAACGCGCTGCTCAAGCGCGGCGAGCCGCTGGAAGCCGAAATCCAGCGCCAGAACATCGAGCAGGCCGCGCGCACCATCGCCGGATTAACAGAACAGTGGCGCGTGGTGCTGGTGCACGGCAACGGGCCGCAGGTCGGGCTGCTGGCGCTGCAGAACAGCGCCTACGACAAAGTCACACCCTACCCGCTGGACGTTCTCGGTGCCGAAAGCCAGGGAATGATCGGCTACATGCTCCAGCAGGCGCTGAAAAACAATCTGCCGCAGCGCGAGGTGAGCGTCCTGCTCACGCAGGTGGAAGTGGACGCCGCCGACCCGGCCTTCAGCAACCCCACCAAGTACATCGGCCCGGTGTACAGCGAAGCCCAGGCAAAAATGCTGGCCGCGGAAAAAGGCTGGGTATTTAAGGCCGACGGCAGCTACTTCCGCCGCGTGGTGCCGTCACCGCAGCCGAAGCGCATCGTCGAGAGCGACGCCATCACGGCGCTGATCCAGCGCGATCACCTGGTGATCTGCAACGGCGGAGGCGGCGTGCCGGTAGTGGAGAACGCCAACGGCTATCGCGGCATTGAGGCGGTGATCGACAAAGACCTCTCTGCCGCCCTGCTGGCGCGCCAGATCGAGGCCGATGCCCTGCTGATCCTGACCGATGCCGATGCGGTGTACCTCGACTGGGGCAAGCCGACCCAGCGCCCGCTGGCGCAGGTGACGCCGGAGCTGCTCAGAGGCATGCAGTTCGACGCCGGATCGATGGGGCCGAAAGTGGCCGCCTGCCGCGAGTTCGTCGAGGCCTGCAACGGTATTGCCGGGATCGGCGCGCTGGGCGACGGCGCGGAGATCCTCGCGGGCGAGAAAGGCACGTTGATTCGTAACTGAGTCGTTTTCCCCTCACCCTAACCCTCTCCCTAATGGAGAGGGGGACGATTACACCCTCTCCCCGTGGAAGAGGGCCGGGGTGAGGGCATCAAACAGCAAATTTTAAAAAGGATTTACCCATGACCATCAATCTGAAAAACCGTAACTTCCTGAAACTGCTGGACTACACTCCGGCGGAGATCCAGTACCTGATCGACCTCGCCATCGAGCTGAAGGCCGCCAAAAAAGCCGGACGTGAAAAGCAAACCCTGGTCGGGAAAAACATCGCCCTGATCTTTGAAAAAACCTCCACCCGCACCCGCTGCGCCTTCGAAGTGGGCGCGTTCGACCAAGGCGCGCAGGTGACCTACCTCGGCCCAAGCGGCTCGCAGATCGGCCATAAGGAGTCGATGAAAGACACCGCCCGCGTGCTGGGCCGCATGTATGACGGTATCGAATACCGCGGCTACGGCCAGGCCATCGTTGAGGAGCTGGGCGAGTACGCGGGCGTGCCGGTGTGGAACGGCCTGACCGACGAGTTTCACCCAACGCAGATCCTCGCCGACCTGATGACCATGCTGGAGCACGCGCCGGGCAAAACCCTGCCGGAGCTGAGCTTTGCCTATCTCGGCGACGCGCGCAACAACATGGGCAACTCGCTGATGGTCGGCGCGGCCAAGATGGGGATGGATATCCGCCTCGTCGCGCCGAAATCCTTCTGGCCGGAAGCCGGGCTGGTTGAGCAGTGCCGCGCCATCGCGAAAGAGACGGGCGCGCGCATCACCCTCACCGACGACGTGGAAGAAGGCGTGCGGGGGACCGATTTCCTCTACACCGATGTGTGGGTCTCCATGGGCGAGCCGAAGGAAGCCTGGGCCGAGCGCGTCAGCCTGATGAAGCCGTATCAAATCAACGCGGACGTGATGAAGGCCACAGGCAACCCGAACGTCAAGTTTATGCACTGCCTGCCGGCGTTCCATAACGAACACACCAAAGTGGGCCGCGAGATCGAGATGGCGTACGGCCTGAAGGGGCTGGAGGTGACGGAAGAGGTCTTCGAATCGCCGAACTCCATCGTCTTCGACGAAGCAGAGAACCGCATGCACACCATTAAAGCGGTCATGGTGGCGACACTCGGCGACTAATCACCGCCCGGCGCGCCAAGGGGTGCGCCGGGTTTAAGGAGAACATCATGGGCAAGTTTAAGTTTCCCTCCGCTTACACCATTCTCTTTTTCCTGATTGCCGTTGTGGCGGCGCTGAGCTGGGTCGTCCCCGCCGGTCAGTACCAGATGGCGATGAACGAAACCCTCGGTAAAGAAGTCCCGATTGCCGGAACGTACGCGCACGTGGCGGCACATCCGCAGGGGCTGGTTTCCGTCCTGATGGCGCCCATCGCCGGGCTGTACGATCCGGTCTCGGGCCAGGCCGGGGCGATCGACGTCGCGCTGTTTATCCTGATCATCGGCGGTTTTCTCGGGATCGTCACCAAAACCGGGGCGATTGATGCCGGGATCGAACGCGTCACTACGCGACTACGCGGGCGCGAGGAGTGGATGATCCCGATCCTGATGGCGCTGTTTGCCGCGGGCGGCACGATTTACGGCATGGCCGAAGAGTCGCTGCCGTTCTACACCCTGCTGGTGCCGGTGATGCTGGCCGCCCGGTTCGATCCGGTTGTCGCCGCCTCTACCGTGCTGCTCGGGGCGGGGATCGGCACGCTTGGCTCTACCATTAACCCGTTTGCCACGGTGATCGCCGCCAACGCCGCCGGGATCCCCTTCACTAACGGTATCGCCCTGCGCGTGGCGCTGCTGGTCATCGGCTGGATCATCTGCGTGGCGTGGGTGATGCGCTACGCCCGCAAGGTGCGCCAGGATCCGTCGCTGTCGATCGTTGCGGATAAGCAGGAAGAGAACCTCGCCCATTTCCTTGGCAATAAGGGTGAGCAGACCCTGGAATTCACCCTGGTGCGCAAAATCATCCTGGTGATTTTCGCCCTCGCCTTCGCGGTGATGATCTACGGCGTGGCGGTGCTGGGCTGGTGGATGGCGGAGATCTCGGCGGTGTTTCTCGCCAGCGCGATCATCGTCGGCCTGATTGCCCGCATGAGCGAAGAGGAGCTGACGTCGACGTTTATCAACGGCGCGCGAGATTTGCTGGGCGTCGCGCTGATTATCGGCATCGCGCGCGGTATCGTAGTCATCATGGATAAGGGCATGATTACCCACACCATTTTGCACAGCGCGGAAGGGCTGGTCAGCGGGTTGTCCACGGTAGCGTTTATCAACGTGATGTACTGGCTGGAGGTCGTGCTGTCGTTTCTTGTGCCTTCTTCATCCGGCCTGGCCGTTCTGACGATGCCGATCATGGCGCCGCTTGCCGATTTCGCTAACGTCAACCGCGACCTGGTGGTGACGGCTTACCAGTCGGCCTCCGGCATCGTTAACCTCGTCACGCCCACTTCTGCCGTCGTGATGGGCGGGCTGGCTATCGCCCGCGTGCCCTACGTGCGTTATCTGAAATGGGTGGCGCCGCTGCTGGGCATTTTAACGGTGGTGATTATGGTGGCGTTAAGTCTGGGTGCCTTGTTGTGATTTGCCGGATGGCGCTGCGCTTATCCGGCCTACGGTTCGGTGCGGTGCCACCGGTTATTTCAGGAACTGATATGGGAACTATGATGGATTACGAAGAGTACTCTCCCAAAGAGCAACTACAGCTGACGGTCTGCCAGCGCCTGATCGCAGAAAAGAGCTATCTTTCTCAGGAGGAGATCCGCCGGGATTTGCAGGAGCGTGGTTTTGAAACCATCAGCCAGTCCACCGTTTCACGTCTGCTTAAATTGCTCGGCGTCATAAAAATTCGAAATGCCAAAGGGCTTAAGATTTATTCGCTGAATCCCCAGCTGCGCCCTGCCCCCGACGCCGCGCGTACCGTGTCCGAAATGGTGGTCAGCGTCGAGCACAATAGCGAGTTTATCCTTGTTCATACCGTCGCCGGATATGGCCGCGCGGTGGCGCGTATTCTGGATTATCACCAGCTACCGGAAATTTTAGGCGTGGTGGCTGGCAGCAGTATCGTCTGGGTCGCTCCCCGGGTCGTGAAGCGCACCGCACTGGTGCATAAGCAAATTAATTATTTACTCAGAACGCATTAATATTCATAAAGAACCGTTTGCATTGAGTAAAGCGTGCATTAAATCGCTTGATCCGAAAAGCGAGCTGCGTATAATGCCCGACAATTTGCCGGGAGGAAGCATGGTCAAGCGTGTACGACATAACGTCTTACCGCGTCTGAAATCAGACGCTGGCCTGCCGTTTTTCTTCCCGTTGCTAAACCTATTCCCAGAGCCCCTCATTTGAGGGGCTTTTTTTTGCCCGGCGTCAGGAGATAAACATGAATCCGCTTTATCAAAAACACATCATTTCCATAAACGACCTCAGCCGCGAAGAGCTGGAACTGGTTCTGGAAACCGCGGCAAAACTGAAGGCCAATCCGCAACCGGAGCTGCTGAAGCACAAGGTGATTGCGAGCTGCTTCTTCGAAGCCTCGACCCGCACCCGCCTCTCCTTTGAAACCTCCATGCACCGCCTGGGCGCGAGCGTGGTGGGCTTCTCGGACAGCAGCAACACGTCGCTGGGTAAAAAAGGCGAGACCCTGGCGGATACCATTTCAGTGATTAGCACCTACGTCGACGCGATTGTGATGCGTCACCCGCAGGAGGGCGCGGCGCGCCTGGCGACCGAGTTTTCCGGCGGCATTCCGGTGCTGAACGCCGGTGACGGTGCCAACCAGCACCCGACGCAGACCCTGCTGGATCTGTTCACCATTCAGGAGACGCAGGGCAAGCTCGAGAACCTGAACATCGCCATGGTCGGCGACCTGAAATATGGCCGCACCGTCCACTCCCTGACCCAGGCGCTGGCGAAATTTAACGGCAACCGCTTCTTCTTCATCGCGCCGGACGCGCTGGCGATGCCGCAGTACATTCTCGACATGCTGGATGAGAAAGGCATTCAGTGGAGCCTGCACGCCAGCATCGAAGAGGTGATGAGCCACGTGGATATACTGTACATGACCCGCGTGCAGAAAGAGCGTCTGGATCCGTCCGAATACGCCAACGTGAAGGCACAGTTCGTGCTGCGCGCCAGCGACCTCGAGGGCGCACGCGACAACATGAAGGTCCTGCATCCGCTGCCGCGCATCGATGAGATCACCACAGACGTGGACAAAACGCCGCACGCCTGGTACTTCCAGCAGGCAGGAAACGGCATCTTCGCCCGCCAGGCGTTACTGGCACTGGTTCTGAATCGCGAATTAGCTCTGTAAGGGGAGACGACCATGACGCACGATAACAAACTCCAGGTTGAAGCCATCAAGCGTGGCACCGTGATTGACCACATCCCTGCGCAGGTGGGCTTTAAGCTGCTGACGCTGTTCAAACTGACCGAAACGGACCAGCGCATCACCATCGGCCTGAACCTGCCGTCCGGCGAGATGGGCCGCAAGGACCTGATTAAAATCGAGAACACGTTCCTGACCGACGAGCAGGTCAACCAGCTGTCGCTGTACGCGCCGGACGCCACCGTCAACCGCATCGACGAGTATGAAGTGGTCGGCAAATCCCGCCCGAGCCTGCCGGATCGCATCGAAAGCGTACTGGTCTGCCCGAACAGCAACTGCATCAGTCACGCTGAGCCGGTTTCTTCCAGCTTTGCAGTGAAAAAACGCGCCGATGACATCGCGCTCAAATGCAAATACTGCGAAAAAGAGTTTTCTCATTATGTGGTGCTGTCCAACTAATTGAGGTTGGTAATGAAATCCCGGCTGTTATAATGGCCGGGAACATTCTTAACGCTGTAATTCTGGAGAAAACATGAGCAAAGTACTCGCGACGGAAAATGCACCCGCGGCTATCGGCCCTTACGTTCAGGGCGTTGATCTGGGTAGTATGATCATCACTTCCGGTCAGATCCCGGTGAACCCAAAAACCGGCGCGGTGCCGGAAGACGTCGCGGCACAGGCGCGTCAGTCGCTGGAAAACGTGCAGGCTATCGTTGAATCTGCCGGTCTGAAAGTGGGCGATATCGTGAAAACCACCGTTTTCGTGAAGGATCTGAACGATTTCGCGACCGTTAACGCCACTTACGAAGCGTTCTTCACAGAGCACAACGCCACCTTCCCGGCGCGCTCCTGCGTGGAAGTGGCCCGTCTGCCAAAAGACGTGAAAATTGAAATCGAAGCGATTGCGGTACGTCGCTAATTCATTTTGGCGATAAAAAAGGCAGCCCGGGCTGCCTTTTTTGTTGCTTGCTACTGATTCCTCGTCGCCCTGAGCAGCGTCTCCAGCGGATAGACCGCCGCAATCACCACCTCGTCCTGAACCTTCGCCGCGTTATCCAGCTCGCTCTGAATCGAGGCTATCTCTTTATCATCCAGCGTGCCCTGGCGCGCCACCAGATCCGTCAGCCTCAGGCCAATGGAGGCCAGCTTATCCACCTCCTGGATCACCGGCTTCATCGCCTTCAGCTGATAGCTGTTTTCGCTTAACGCCAGCGCGTCGCTGGTGTTGCTCTGCCAGCGGTTAAAGACGTGGCGCAGGGCGTCGGCGCTTTCCGTGTCTTCCGCATCGCTCACCAGACGGTCCGCCCATTTGTGCATCTGGCGCACGGTGGCGCTTTCCGCGTTCAGCGCATCCGCAAAGCGGTTGAGCGGCTCGAACTGATGATAGTTTCCGGCCTGGAACTTCAGGTGCTGGCGGGTGTAATACTGAGCCGGTTCTATCGCCTGAGCGAGGATCTGCAACGGCAGGGTGTCGGCATTACCGGCGAGGCGCGTGAACTGCACCTGCTGCTGGGTATGCTGCTGCAGCCCGACCGACACCGTCGACCAGCTGTCCATCGCCTGCAGGCGAGTGTACATGTTATCGACGTCGTTGACGTCCTGCGCGGACCACAGCCTCTCCGCCACCGCGAAGGTGCGCGGCCACAGGCGGATATCCAGCACCGGCGCCCCCACGTTTTCCGCCCACAGCGCGGCTTCCCCGCCGAGCAGGTTGGCCTGATTCGCCACGTCCGGCACGACGGGAGGAATGCCTTTCGGCACCGCGTCCAGACGCGTGCCGCTGATTGGGTAACGCGTATTCCCCACCAGGAAATAGCCGGTAAGCTTGTCGTTATCAACGGAAACCACCGGGCGCGTCTCGCCCATCCACGTATCGACGGTAAAGGTCACCTGGCTGTCATTGCGCCATTCAATATCCTGCACCGCGCGGCGGGATTTCCCGGCAAAATCAATAAATCCGCGCCAGCCTGCGTCCCCTTTCACCAGCGTAAAGCTCCCCTCCACCGGCTTGCCCTTCAGGCGCGGCATGGAAAAGGCCCAGCTCTGGACGCTGTCGGTGTCTGCAATCACGTCCACGCCGTTCAGGCCCTGCGGGACAATTTCGTTGCGGTAGTGATAGGCGGTGGACTGGGGCTGGTCGAGATAGAAACCGGTGGAGAGAATGCCCTTGTAGCCGTTCTGCGCCACCTGCCCCAGCGCGTCCTGGCCCTGCCAGGACTGGATCAGAATGCTTTTCGGCAGGTCGGGATGGTAGATCTCGTCCCAGCCGACCATCTGCCGGTGATGCTTCTCAAGGATCGTCTCCAGTTTACGGTTGAAGTACGCCTGCAGCGCGTGGCTGTCCGCCAGCCTGTTGTCGCGCATGAAATTCTGGATCGCGGTATTCGCTTTCCACTGGCTGTCGTCGACCTCGTCACCGCCGATATGCAGATACGGATCGGGGAAGATCGCCGCCAGTTCGCTGACCATTGCGTCGGCAAAAGCGTAAGTTGCGTCTTTTGTCGGATCCAGCACCGGCTTCAGCACGCCCCAGTGGCGTTCCATGGCGTACGGTCCCGGCGCGCTCATCAGCTCCGGGTAGGCCACGGCAATCGCCGAGGCGTGGCCCGGCATGTCGATCTCCGGCACCACGCGAATGCCGCGCTCGGCGGCGTAACGCACCACCTCGCGCATCTGTTCAGGCGTGTAGTACAGCCCGTCGCTGGCAAGCTGCGTCAGCTTAGGGTAGCGCTTCGAGCTGAAGCGCCAGCCCTGATCGTCGGTCAGGTGCCAGTGCAGGACGTTGAGCTTCGCCGCGGCCATGCCGTCGATCTGGCGCTTGATATCCGGCAGCGGAATAAAGTGACGCGCCGAGTCGAGCAGCAGCCCGCGCCACGGGAAGCGCGGCGAATCTTCAATGGTGACCCACGGCAGCGAGGTGTTTTCCGCGCCGTTCTGCATCAGCTGGAGCAGCGTTTCCATGGCGCGCAGCGCGCCGAAGCGGGTGTTGGCGGAGATATCGACGCCGCTGGCGTCCACCGTCAGCCTGTAGCTTTCATCGCTGTCCGGCAGAGGCTGCGGCTTCACCTTTTTGGCAATCGCGATGCGGATGGTCGGTTTGTCTGGCTTTTCAGCCTGCGGCTGCAGCGTCCAGCCGGTTTGCAGGGCGATGCGCTGGCGCAGGCTGCTGACGGCATCACCGAGATCGTCCCCGCTGACGCTAATGGATACGTTGTTGCTGAGCACCAGCGCGCCCTGGGTCGTCGGGCGTTCGACCTTGGCAGGCCAGGGCATCAAAGGGAGATCGCCTGCCGGGGCGGCATACGCAGAGGCGCCGAGCATCAGCCCGGCGGTTAAGAGACTGTACCGTAACATGAATGTTCCTTATCTGACGGGCCAAATAAAGGCAAAACATTCTGTTAACATGCGCTCAATTTGTCGTCAAGCGAATGCGCCGACAGAGATCACAGGTTGTTGAATTTGGGAGGAAAGCCAGTCCCCTCTCCCCCAATGGGCGAGGGTGAAAGGCGGCACCGAGCGGTCCCCTCTCCCTTCTAGGGAGAGGGTTAGGGTGAGGGTATCTTTTTACTGCCATCCATACCGACGCGCATAGAATCCTTTCACCATCTGCGTCAGCACCATGTAGCCCGCGAGGATAGCCACCAGCCACGGGAAGTAGCCCAGCGGCAGCGCCTGAAGCTGCAGGTAGCCTGCCAGCGGCGAGAACGGCAGCGCGATGCCGAGCGCCATCACAATCCCCGTCATCACAATCAGCGGCCATGCGGCACAGCTCTGGATGAACGGAATGCGGCGGGTGCGGATCATATGAACAATCAGCGTCTGCGACAGCAGACCTACCACAAACCAGCCGGACTGGAACAGCGTCTGGTGTTCCGGGGTGTTGGCGTGGAACACAAACCACATCAGGCAGAAGGTCAGGATGTCGAAGATGGAGCTGATCGGCCCAAAGAACAGCATAAAGCGCCCGAGATCCGCCGGGTTCCAGTGCTGCGGCTTCTGGATCTGCTCGTCGTCCACGTTATCAAACGGGATCGCCACCTGAGACACGTCGTACATCAGGTTCTGGATCAGCAGGTGCAGCGGCAGCATCGGCAGGAACGGCAGAAACGCGCTCGCCACCAGCACGCTGAAGACGTTACCGAAGTTGGAGCTGGCGGTCATTTTGATGTACTTGAGCATGTTGGCGAAGGTGCGGCGCCCTTCGATCACGCCCTCCTCCAGCACCATCAGGCTCTTTTCCAGCAGAATGATATCCGCCGCTTCGCGGGCGATATCCACCGCGCCATCGACGGAGATACCGATGTCCGCCGCACGCAGCGCGGGCGCGTCGTTGATGCCGTCTCCCATAAAGCCCACCACGTGTCCTTCGCGCTTAAGCAGGGTGACGATGCGCTCTTTGTGCATCGGCGTCAGGCGGGCAAACAGCGTGGTACGCTGGGCAAGCTTCGCCAGCTCGTCATCAGAGAGATGTTCAATATCGCTCCCCACCACCACGTCGCCCGCGTCCAGCCCCACTTCATGGCACACTTTGGCCGCCACCAGTTCGCTGTCGCCGGTGAGAATTTTGACGGTAATACCGCTCGCCTTCAGCGCCTTCAGCGCCGGCGCGGTGGTCTCTTTCGGCGGATCGAGGAAGGCGATGTAGCCCTCGAGGATCAGATCGGATTCATCGATACGCTGATAGTCACCCTCGCGCGCGGGCAGGAACTTGCTCGCGACCGCCACCACGCGCAGCCCCTGACGGTTCAGGTTGTCGGTGACGCGCTTGATGCGGCGCAGCATGGTGTCGTCCAGCGGCACGATGTCGCCGTTATAGCGAACCTGCGTCGACACGTTGAGGATCTCCTGCAGCGCCCCTTTGCAGATCAGCTGGTGCACGTCCGTCTGCTCGCTCACCACCACCGACATGCGGCGGCGCTCGAAGTCGAACGGGATCTCATCCACCTTCTGCCAGCGGCCGGAGAGCGTGCGGGCGGATTCCTCGTCCACCCCTTCCAGCACCGCGACGTCGAGCAGATTTTTCAGCCCGGTCTGGTAATGGCTGTTCAGCCACGCGCTGTGCAGGACGCGCTCGCTGGTTTTGCCGGAGATATCGGTGTGGTTCTCCAGCACGATTTTGTCCTGCGTCAGGGTGCCGGTTTTATCGGTGCAGAGGATGTCCATTGCGCCAAAGTTCTGGATGGCGTCGAGGTGTTTAACGATCACTTTCTGTTTAGAGAGCTTCACCGCACCGCGCGCCAGCGTGGAGGTGACAATCATCGGCAGCATTTCCGGCGTCAGGCCAACGGCCACGGAGAGCGCAAACAGGGCCGCTTCCCACCAGTCGCCTTTGGTGTAGCCGTTGATCAGCAGCACGATCGGCGTCATCACCATCATAAAGCGGATCAGCAGCATGCTGACGCGGCCAATCCCTTTCTGGAAGGCGTTTGGCTCGCTCTCCTGCTCGCTGACGCGCCCGGCAAGCTGTCCAAACCAGGTGTTGCCCCCGGTGGCGGTGACAATCGCCTGCGCGGTGCCGCTGACCACCGTGGTACCCATAAAGCACAGGGTGTCACACTCGAGCGGGTTCATCTGCTGCGGGTCGCGGCTGCGCGCTACCTTTTCAACGGGCAGGGATTCCCCGGTCAGCGAGGCCTGCGCCACGAACAAATCGCGCGCCTGGATGATGCGTAAATCCGCCGGGATCATGTCTCCCGCGGCCAGCTTCACCAGATCGCCCGGCACCAGCTGGTCGATAGGCAGCTCCACCCAGGCGTTTTCGCCGAGATCGTTAATCACGCGCGAGACGGTCGCGGTGTTGCTGACCATCGCCTTCAGGGCGTCCGCCGCTTTGGTGGAGCGGGCCTCCTGAATAAAGTTCAGCAGCGTGGAGATACCCACCATCAGGGCAATCACCCCTGCGGCAAACAGATCTTCCGTCGCGTAGGAGATGAGGCCGAGCACGGTCAGCAGCAGGTTGAACGGGTTGCGGTAGCAGAGCCACAGGTGCACCCACCACGGAGACGGCTTTTGCGCCGGGATCTGGTTATCGCCGTGCACGGCGCGGATTTTTTCCACTTCGGCCGCGTTGAGCCCTTCCGGGTGTCCGCCGAACGCGCGCCAGACTTCGTTTTCATCCATCGCCGCCACGTTCAGGCAGCGTTCGGTCAGGGACGCGGGGATCGCCGCCCCCGCCATGTTTTTGGCGTTTGGCAGCGGGTCGCGCTGAACAAGACGGTGTGGCAGGTGGCGGCTCAGCAGCGCCTGCAGCTGCCGGGTGATATTTTTAAACATAGTCATTCCTCCGCATCCGCGAATGCGGACGCAGCAATTCCTTCAGGCGTGGCAAGGCCGTACCTGAGAGGCACTTAATTTTTTAAGCAGGAACGTTTAAGACGTTGCTGCCTCACGCCGGTGAGACAGCAAAAGCTGGCTTACCGGAAAGAACGCATTCTCCCGTTCAGGAGAGGTGTGGGATCGGGATCCATGAAGCCTCCGGTAAGTAAAAAAAACAGGGTGTTGCCGCGCAGTCCAGGGATTTAGGCATACCCTTTATGACGATTCGGGCGGTATTATACCCCCCTGCAAATAAACCAAACGTAAACCAGACTTTGCCCATAGCGAAATCGCGCTATAGCATTAGGCTCAATTCACTACATCGTCGTTGTTACAGGGAATACAGCATGCAGAACCGCCTTACGATTAAAGACATCGCGCGTTTAAGCGGCGTGGGAAAATCGACCGTCTCACGCGTGCTGAACAACGAAAGCGGCGTCAGCGAACGCACCCGCGAGCGCGTTGAGGCGGTCATGAATCAGCACGGTTTTTCCCCTTCCCGATCCGCGCGCGCCATGCGCGGGCAGAGTGACAAAGTCGTCGCCATTATTGTCTCGCGTCTAGATTCTCTGTCTGAAAACCTCGCCGTGCAGACCATGCTGCCCGCCTTCTACGAGCAGGGGTATGATCCGATCATGATGGAGAGCCAGTTCTCTGTGCAGCTGGTTGAAGAGCACCTGGGCATGCTCCAGCGGCGCAACATTGACGGTGTGGTGCTGTTTGGCTTTACCGGCATCAAAGACGAGATGCTGAAACCCTGGCAGCCTTCGCTGGTGCTGCTGGCGCGCGATGCCCACGGGTTTGCCTCCGTCTGCTACGACGACGAGGGCGCGATTATCACCCTGATGCAGCGCCTGTTTGACGAAGGCCATCGCCACATCAGCTTCCTCGGCGTCCCGCACGCGGACGTCACCACCGGCAAGCGTCGGCATGAGGCCTACCTGGCTTTTTGCAAAAAGCACAATCTCTCCGCCGTGGCCTCCCTGCCGGGGCTGGGCATGAAGCAGGGCTACGAGCAGGCCGCCAGCGTTCTGACGCCGCAGACCACCGCGCTGGTGTGCGCCACGGATACCCTGGCGCTGGGTGCGAGCAAATATCTGCAGGAGCAGCGCATCGAGAACCTGCAGGTGGCGAGCGTTGGCAGCACGCCGCTTATGAAGTTCCTGCACCCGGAGATCATCACCGTCGATCCGGGCTACGCCGAGTCCGGCAGACAGGCCGCCGCGCAGCTGATCGAGCAGATAAACGGGCGTTCAGAGCCCCGTCAGATCGTCATTCCCGCTCACCTTTCGTAACCCCTCTAAAACAGATTATTGTGATCTTCGCCTGATTTCGGGAACGTTCCCATTTTCGCCGTCACGCTGAAGGAGTAGGCTTGCGCTCAGGTCATTACACCCCTCACCATCTGTCATGAGGTTTCATGATGAGTAAAGTCAAACAAGCAGATATCGATCGGCTGATCGTCCTGGTCGGTGGCCGCGAAAACATCGCTACCGTCAGCCATTGCATTACCCGCCTGCGCTTCGTGCTGAACGATCCGGCCAAAGCCAACCCGAAGGCCATTGAAGAACTTTCCATGGTCAAAGGCTGCTTCACCAACGCCGGGCAGTTCCAGGTCGTTATTGGTACCGAAGTGGGCGATTACTATCAGGCTCTGCTGGCGACAACCGGGCACTCCTCCGCCGATAAAGAGCAGGCGAAGAAGGCCGCGCGCCAGAATATGAAGTGGCACGAGCAGCTGATTTCCCACTTCGCGGAAATTTTCTTCCCGCTGCTGCCGGCGCTGATCAGCGGGGGCTTAATCTTAGGCTTCCGTAACGTCATCGGCGATGTACCGATGAGCGACGGCAAAACCCTGGCGCAGATGTATCCGGCGCTGAAAACCGTTTACGATTTCCTGTGGCTGATTGGCGAGGCGATCTTCTTCTATCTGCCGGTCGGGATTTGCTGGTCCGCGGTGCGCAAGATGGGCGGCACGCCGATTCTCGGTATCGTGCTGGGCGTCACGCTGGTCTCTCCACAGTTAATGAACGCTTACTTACTTGGTCAGCAGGTGCCTGAGGTGTGGAACTTCGGCCTGTTTACTATCGCCAAAGTGGGCTATCAGGCGCAGGTCATTCCGGCCCTGCTGGCGGGTCTGGCGCTGGGCTTTATTGAAACGCGCCTGAAGCGCATCGTGCCGGATTACCTCTATCTGGTGGTGGTGCCGGTCTGCTCGCTGATTCTGGCGGTGTTCCTGGCGCACGCCTTTATCGGTCCGTTTGGCCGCATGATCGGCGACGGCGTGGCCTTCGCGGTGCGTCACCTGATGACCGGCAGCTTCGCGCCGATTGGAGCCGCACTGTTTGGCTTCCTGTACGCCCCGCTGGTGATCACCGGCGTGCACCAGACCACGCTGGCCATTGATATGCAGATGATCCAGAGCCTCGGCGGCACGCCGGTCTGGCCGATTATCGCCCTGTCTAACATTGCCCAGGCGTCAGCGGTTACCGGCATCATCATCGTCAGCCGCAAGCACAACGAGCGTGAGATCTCCGTTCCGGCGGCCATCTCTGCCTACCTCGGCGTCACCGAACCGGCGATGTACGGTATCAACCTGAAGTACCGCTTCCCGATGCTCTGCGCGATGATCGGTTCCGGTCTGGCTGGCCTGGTGTGCGGTCTGAACGGCGTGATGGCGAACGGGATTGGCGTCGGCGGCCTGCCGGGCATTCTCTCCATCCAGCCCGCTTACTGGCAGGTGTTTGCCCTGGCGATGGCCATCGCGATTATCGTCCCAATGGCGCTCACCACCGTGGTTTACCAGCGTAAGTTCCGTCAGGGCTCGCTGCAGATTGTTTAACTTTTTCTTTCGGGGCGCAGTTGCGCCCCTTCGCATTTGCAGGAACGCATTATGAATACCCTTCCTCACTGGTGGCAGAACGGCGTCATCTATCAGATTTACCCAAAGAGTTTCCAGGACACCACCGGCAGCGGCACCGGCGATCTGCGCGGCGTGACGAAGCGTCTGGACTACCTGAAAACCCTCGGCATCGACGCCATCTGGCTGACGCCATTTTATATCTCCCCGCAGGTGGATAACGGCTACGACGTGGCGAATTACACCGCCATCGACCCGGCCTACGGCACGCTGGATGATTTCGACGAGCTGGTTGCCCGGGCGCACGAGCGCGGCATCCGCATCGTGCTGGATATGGTGTTTAACCACACCTCCACGCAGCACGCCTGGTTCCGCGAGTCGCTGAACAAAGCGAGCCCGTACCGCCAGTTCTACATCTGGCGCGACGGCACGCCGGAGCAGCTTCCCAACAACTGGCGCTCCAAGTTTGGCGGCAACGCCTGGCGCTGGCACGCCGAGAGCGAGCAGTACTATCTGCACCTGTTCGCCCCGGAGCAGGCGGACCTCAACTGGGAAAACCCTGAAGTGCGCGCCGAGCTGAAAAAGGTGTGCGAGTTCTGGGCCGATCGCGGCGTGGACGGCTTGCGTCTCGACGTGATTAACCTGATTTCAAAAGATCAGGATTTCCCGGACGACAACACCGGAGACGGCCGCCGCTTCTATACCGACGGGCCGCGCGTTCACGAATATCTGCAGGAGATGAGCCGGGACGTCTTCACCCCGCGCAACCTGATGACGGTGGGCGAGATGTCCTCGACCTCGCTGGAGAACTGCCAGCAGTACGCCTCGCTCGACGGAAGCGAGCTGTCGATGACCTTTAACTTCCATCACCTGAAGGTGGACTACCCCGGCGGCGAAAAGTGGACGAAGGCAAAGCCGGACTTCGTGGCGCTGAAAACCCTCTTCCGCCACTGGCAGCAGGGCATGCACAACAGGGCCTGGAACGCGCTGTTCTGGTGTAACCACGATCAGCCGCGCATCGTGTCGCGCTTTGGTGACGAAGGAGAATACCGCGTACAGGCCGCGAAGATGCTCGGCATGGTGCTGCACGGCATGCAGGGCACGCCGTATATCTACCAGGGCGAAGAGCTGGGGATGACCAACCCGCACTTCAGCCGCATCACCGATTACCGCGACGTGGAGAGCCTGAACATGTTCGCCGAACTGCGCGCCAACGGCCGCGAGCCGGATGAATTACTGGCGATTCTGGCGAGTAAGTCCCGTGATAACGGACGAACCCCAATGCAGTGGGACGCGTCGCACAATGCGGGCTTTACCGAGGGCGAGCCGTGGATTGGCGTCTGCGATAACTACGAGACGGTGAACGCCCGCGCCGCGCTCGACGACCCGGATTCGGTGTTCTACACCTACCAGTCGCTGATTAGCCTGCGCAAAACCCTGCCTGTGCTGACGTGGGGAGATTATGAGGATCTCCTGCCGGAGCATCCTTATCTCTGGTGTTACCGTCGTCAGTGGCAGGGGCAGACGCTGATGGTAGCGGCGAACCTGAGTCCTAGGCCGCAGGAATGGCAGACAGAGGCTCTCAGCGATAAGTCGCAGGCGCTGATGAGTAACTACCCGGCACCGCAAACGACGTCACTCCGTCCGTTTGAAGCCGTCTGGTGGTTGCAGCAGTAACTTTCCCTGCCGGGTGCGCCTCAGCACCCGGCTTACTTTACTGTTTTTGTTGAATAATTAATCAGATTTTTCTCGCGCGCCTTTACAATCGCTGAAGCGCCCGTCGTTTGTACTCTCGTCTTTTTACTTTGTTCTGCATCAAATAAATCGCAAACATGTTTGATGCAAATCACTATATGTAGCACTTAAAATGCACTCTGACCCAACATCTTGTATTTATCGTCTACTATTCCAACAACAAGACGGCGCTTACGCTGGCCGGAATTGTGGATAACACGAGCTGGGAACGCGGGAAGTCTTTGGCCCGGCGGGGAATACGCCCGGTTATTACTTCTCCACCTCTGTGGATAACCTGTTTTCAAAAAATGGAGTGATCATGACACCGCATGTGATGAAACGTGATGGCTGTAAAGTGCCGTTTAAATCAGAGCGCATCCAGGAAGCCATTCTGCGTGCAGCTAAAGCAGCGGGAGTCGATGACGCAGATTACTGCGCCACCGTCGCAGAAGTCGTTAGCAGCCAGATGAACGAACGCAGCCAGGTCGATATCAACGAGATACAGACCGCGGTTGAGAACCAGCTGATGGCGGGGCCTTACAAGCAGCTGGCGCGTGCCTACATTGAGTACCGTCACGATCGTGACGTGCAGCGTGAGAAGCGCGGTCGTCTGAACCAGGAGATCCGTGGCCTGGTGGAGCAGACCAACTCCGCCCTGCTCAATGAAAACGCCAACAAAGACAGCAAAGTGATCCCGACCCAGCGCGACCTGCTGGCCGGTATCGTCGCCAAACACTATGCCCGTCAGCACCTGCTGCCGCGCGACGTGGTGTCGGCGCACGAGCGCGGTGAAATTCACTACCACGATCTCGACTATTCGCCGTTCTTCCCTATGTTCAACTGCATGCTGATCGACCTGAAGGGCATGCTGACCCACGGTTTTAAAATGGGTAACGCCGAGATTGAACCGCCTAAATCAATCTCCACGGCCACTGCCGTCACCGCGCAGATTATCGCTCAGGTCGCCAGCCATATTTATGGCGGCACCACGATTAACCGCATTGATGAAGTGCTGGCCCCGTTCGTGACGGCAAGCTTCAACAAGCATCGTAAAACGGCCGAAGAGTGGCAGATCCCGGACGCCGACGGCTACGCGCACTCCCGCACCGAGAAAGAGTGCTACGACGCCTTCCAGTCGCTGGAGTATGAGGTGAACACGCTGCACACCGCCAACGGCCAGACGCCGTTTGTAACCTTCGGGTTTGGTCTGGGCACCAGCTGGGAATCGCGCCAGATCCAGCAGTCCATCCTGCGCAACCGCATTTCCGGCCTCGGCAAGAACCGCAAAACGGCGGTGTTCCCGAAACTGGTCTTTGCCATTCGCGACGGCCTGAACCACAAGTTTGGCGATCCAAACTACGACATCAAACAGCTGGCGCTGGAGTGCGCGAGCAAGCGCATGTACCCGGACATCCTGAACTACGATCAGGTCGTCAAAGTGACCGGTTCGTTTAAAACGCCAATGGGCTGCCGCAGCTTCCTCGGCGTGTACGAAGATGAAAACGGCGAGCAGATCCACGACGGGCGCAACAACCTGGGCGTCATCAGCCTGAACCTGCCGCGCATCGCGCTGGAGGCGAAAGGCAATGAAGCGGAATTCTGGACGCTGCTGGACGAGCGTCTGCAGCTGGCGCGTAAGGCGCTGATGACCCGCATTGCGCGCCTTGAAGGGGTCAAAGCCCGCGTCGCGCCGATCCTCTATATGGAAGGAGCCTGCGGAGTGCGCCTGAAAGCGGACGATGACGTGTCTGAGATCTTCAAAAACGGTCGCGCGTCGATTTCGCTGGGCTATATCGGTATTCACGAGACCATCAACGCATTGGCTGGCGATACGCATATGTACGACAGCGAGGCCCTGCGCGAAAAAGGCATTGCGATTGTTCAGCGCCTGCGCGACGCGGTTGACCAGTGGAAAGAGGAAACCGGCTACGGGTTTAGCCTCTACAGCACCCCGAGCGAGAACCTGTGCGACCGCTTCTGCCGTCTGGACACCGCCGAGTTCGGGATTGTGGAAGGCGTGACCGACAAAGGGTATTACACCAACAGCTTCCACCTCGACGTGGAGAAGAGGGTGAACCCGTACGACAAGATCGACTTCGAAGCGGCGTATCCGCCGATCGCCAGCGGCGGCTTCATCTGCTACGGCGAGTACCCGAACATTCAGCACAACCTGAAGGCGCTGGAAGACGTGTGGGATTACAGCTATCAGCACGTGCCGTATTACGGGACCAACACGCCAATCGACGAGTGCTACGAGTGCGGCTTTACCGGCGAGTTCGAGTGTACGAGCAAAGGCTTTACCTGCCCGAAATGCGGCAACCACGATGCGGCTCGCGTCTCCGTGACCCGTCGCGTGTGCGGCTATCTCGGCAGCCCGGATGCGCGTCCGTTTAACGCCGGGAAGCAGGAAGAGGTGAAGCGTCGCGTGAAGCATTTGGGGAATGGGCAGATCGGGTAAGTTCTGCGCAGGGTTCTACCCCTCTTCCTCAAGGGAGAGGGGACCGATCGAGCACATTGTTATTCCGGCCGCCGGTTTTCTCCCTCTCCCTGTGGGAGAGGGTCGGGGTGAGGGCATCAGCGCGCACAAATTCTCTGGACATTTTCTATGCGATATCATCAATACTACCCCGTCGACATCGTTAACGGTCCCGGCACCCGCTGCACCCTGTTCGTCTCAGGCTGCGTCCACGAATGCCCCGGCTGCTATAACAAAAGCACCTGGCGCTTACATTCCGGCATGCCGTTCACTGCGGAGATGGAAGAGAAAATCATCAGCGACCTGAACGATACGCGAATTCACCGTCAGGGAATTTCGCTTTCCGGCGGCGATCCGCTGCATCCGCAAAACGTGCCGGATATCCTGAAGCTGGTGAAGCGCATTCGGGGAGAGTGTCCGGGAAAAGATATCTGGGTCTGGACAGGCTACAGGCTGGATGAGCTGAACGCGCAGCAAATGGAAGTGGTGGATCTGATTAACGTCCTGGTTGACGGCAAGTTCGTGCAGGATTTAAAAGACCCGGCGCTGATTTGGCGCGGCAGCAGCAACCAGGTTGTGCACCATTTACGATGATCGCTAAAGCCGTTTGTTTGCATCATGATAAACGGCTGATTTCTCTCGCTTACCGATAGCGATAACAAATACCGTTACAACGTTGTCCTGAACCTGATAGACCAAACGATAACCCTGCGTTCTGAGTTTTATTTTGTAGCAATCCGGCAGACCATGCAGGCGGGCCGATTCGACCCTGGGGTTCACCAGCACGTCCGCAAGTTTCTTCTTAAACTGGTCTTTTACAGTCTGCCCCAGCTTGCTCCACTCCTTTAACGCCCTCGGGTCAAATGCCAGTTCATAAGTCATCCAGACTAACCTTGATTCCCTTTTGCGGATTCGCCAGTCGCTCCCGGACCGTCTGTATCAGCGCATCTTCACTGTCGCTAATCGTGACCGTTTTCACCGGCATACGTCCCGTCTCCGCGACGTACTGAAACAGTAATCGCACGGCTTCCGTTGGGGTGATATTGAGTTTTTCCAGCACGGCATAAGCCTCGTTTTTGAGTTTGTCATCCAGACGGACGTTCAGCGTGGCCATTATGCCTCCGGTAAAATCGAATGTGTAATGCAGTTTAGCATTACATTCGCATTACATCGAATTCTGGATAACGCCTCTCAAAACCGACTCAAACTCTCCATTGCCACCGCCTTAAATTCGGCAAAGTCACTGCAGCTACAGAGTCGCGACATCGCCCGTTCACGCAGGAAGGTGACGAAAATATCGTAAATCGCCATCGCCTCTTCGTATTCGCTTTTGCTGATGGCGAGCAGGAAGATGACGTGCGCGGTTTCGTCTCCCCACTGCACGCCGTGCGGGGCGAGCACGGTATAGACCACGGTTTTCTGCGCTAAAAGGCCGAGGGAGTGCGGCAGCGCGATGCCGTCGCCGAGCATGGTGCTGACGATGGCTTCACGCTCAACGACCGAATCCAGGAACTCCGCGCCGACAAACCCCTCGCCTTCAAGCTGCGCGCACAGCTCGCGAAACAGCGTTTGCTGGTCAACGGGCTTGTCGATAATGCGGAAATGGGCCGCGTCGAAGTATTTATCCAGCATCCACGGGCGGGTGCGGTCCACCAGCACCAGCTTGCCGATCTGCTCTAACTGGTAATCGGTCGGGAACGGGGCGATCGTCACCACCGGTTTGGACTTTTCGCTGACGCGGGCGGTGGCGATCACAAAGTCTTCGCTAATCGTTTCCGCCAGCTCGTACTCGCGCAGGGTGAGCGTGCGGGCCACCTCAATTTGCGGGTACTTGCGCTGCAGCACCGCTTCAATCATGCGGACCATGGCATTACCTGCGTCGCACACCAGCAGTACGCGCGGCTGACGCTGGTAGCCGATGTTGTAGTGGCGCTCCAGCCCGACGCCGATATGCAGCACCAGGAAACCAATCTCGTTTTCGCTGATCACATAAGGCGTGTATTTTCCCCAGCTCGACACCGCCGCCAGGGTCATATCCCACGCCATCGGGTAGTGCTGCTTGATGTTATCCAGCAGCGGATTGGGGATCATGATTTGATACCGCACGCGGGTGATCATGGTTTTGATGTGCGTGAGCAGGTCCGCGTGCAGCTGCGCGTCGCTCAGCAGGTTGTAGTTATAGTGGGTGTTGATATAGCGCAGGATGTAGTTGACCAGCGCTTCGTCGTCATCCGCGTTAATTGCGCTCGGGGCAATCTCCTGAATCTGCCGCGCCGCAATGTGCACGCACAGCCAGCTCTCCTCCGAAGGTGAAAGCGCTTTGCCCGCCAGCTGCTGGATAGTGACGGCGATATCCTTCGCCGCCTCGCGCACGTTCTCTTCCACGTCTTCGGCGTGGAATTCCGGCAGCGGATAGCCCTCGCTGATGCGCCGTACCGATACCGCACAGTACAGGCGCAGGAACAGCTCGCCTTCATCGGTCAGACGGATGTGATGACGCGTCAGCGCCTCGTGCAGCACGGGCACCATCTGCTCCGCCACGCCTGCATTCAGCGCCACGTCGGTCACCAGCGGGTTCAGGCTGTCCTGCTGCGCAAGCTCCCAGAGCAGATCGGTCAGGCAGGCGCGGGTCGACATCTCGCTGCCAAACAGCTTCATGCCGTGGCGAGGACGCGTTTCCAGCGTCAGGTTATAGCGGTGGAACCACTCGCGGACTTCGGCCATGTCGCTTTGCAGCGTGGCGCGGCTGACGAACCACTCGTCCGCCAGATCCTCAAGCTTAAGAGAAAACGCCGAGGTGAGAAAACGCACCACCAGATAGTGCACGCGCTCCGGCCCGGTCCGGGGAATACGCAGCGCGCGCGGGTGGGATGCCTGCAGCTGCTGGTAGCGCTGGGCATCATCAATTTTGAGCTGATAGCCGTTGCCACGGCTCAATATAAACTGCGCGCCGTGGCCTGCCAGCAGCGCGTTCAGGGCGGTGATATCGGCACGGACGGTTCGCGTGGAGACCGACAGCCGCTGCGCCAGCTCGTCCTGCGGCAGCGTCTCGTTTTGCAACAGATCGAACAGTTGCGCTAAACGTTGGTTCGGAAATCGCACGGGCTTGTCCTCTTATTACAGCTTAAGGTGAAATGACCATCTGGGATGGGCTGCCGACCGGGGTATAGTCTGGCTCGAAGCTCAATTTCCCGTCCTGCGCCACGCGGAAACGGGTGATGTTGTCGCTGCGCTGGTTCATGACGTACAGCCAGCGCCCCTGCTTATCGAGCGTCAGGGTGCGCGGGTAGTCGCCGCGCGTCCAGACGTCGTCCTGATGCGTCAGCGTTCCCTCCGCTGTTACGGTAAAGTGCCCGATGCTGTTATGCAAACGGTTAGCCACATACAGCTGTTTACCGTCGGCGCTTAATGCTAGCCCGGCAGCAAAGCTGGTGCCTTTGTAGCCTTCCGGCAGGGCTGAAAGCGTTTTGCCCTCTTTTAAGGTGCCGTTGGTGCTCACGGTATAATGGGTGAGCGTAGACGCCTCTTCGTTAATCAGCCACAGGGCATCGCCTTTTGGCGTAAAGACAAAGTGGCGCGGCCCGGCGCCTTTTGAGGAGGCGTTGATAAACGGCGGATCGTTCGGCGTCAGCTTTCCTGTTCGATCGTCAAAACGGTACTGGTAGAGGCGATCCAGCCCAAGATCGGTGGAAAAGACGTATTTCCCGCTCGGATCGGCGGCGATCATGTGCGCGTGTGGGCCGTTATGATCGCTGATGGCAAAGCTGCCCTCCGCTGCCGCTTCCGGCTTCGCCGCGCCCGGCTCGCCCTGATCCTGATGCTTATCCGTAGCCTCACCCAGGCTGCCGTCTGCTTTAACGGGCAGCACTGCGATAGATCCGCTGACGTAGTTCGCCACCAGAAGATGGCGACCGTTCGGCGTCAGCGACAGGTAAACCGGCCCCGCGCCGCCGGAGGCCACCTGATTCAGCTCGCTCAGTTGGCCGTTATCCCCCACCCGCAGCGCCTGCACCACGCCCTGCTCCACTTCGCTTGCCAGATACAGCGTTTTGCCGTCGTGCGAGACGGCCAGCTGCGCGGCGTTCGGCAGCCTGCTCACCAGCGTTTTATTCGCCAGCGCGCCGCTTTGCGGGTCAACGGTGAAGCGGTACAGCCCTTCGCCGTTGGGGTTGTAGGTGCCCACCCAGGCATATTGCGTCTGGGCGATAGCGGCGGTGGCGAACATTGAGAGTGAAGCAACAAGCAGGGTACGGGTATGCATGGTGGCTCCTTCAGGTTTGTGCGGTGTGTTTTCCCTCACCCCGGCCCTCTCCCAAAGGGAGAGGGGACGAAAATTTCCCTCTCCCTTTGGGAGAGGGTTAGGGTGAGGGCAGATACTACTTCACCAGCTTCTTCGTCATTTCCAGCAGCGTACGCACGTCTTCCGGGCGCGTGTCGCCGCTGGCTTTGTCGATAATCGAGCTGTAGATATGCGGGATGATTTTGCTCACGCCCGCGTCGAGGGCGATCTGCAGGATCTCCTCATAGTTTTCCAGATCGATACCTCCGGTCGGCTCCAGCCAGAAGTCGTGACGGGCGCAGGCTTCCGCCACCGCGTTGTACTCGTCACGGCACTTCAGGCCGCCCATCGGGAAGTATTTGATGGAGCTGCCGCCGAAATCCTTCAGCAGGGCAATCGCGGTTTCAACCGGCACAATGCCGTCCGGAGCGTTGCTGCTCAGCGGTCCGGTGGAGATTTTGACCATCCCGACGGTGCCGGTTGGAGAGACCAGACCGTTGACCACCGACTCATTCTGCCCCAGCAGCGCGCGGCTGGTGGCCACGCCGGTAAAGACCTGGTTAACGTGCTGCGGCTGCACCTGACGGGAGATCTCGCTCACCATCGCCGACTGGTTCGGATCCCCCGCGCCGAGGCCGACGGAGAGCGCGTTATCAATCAGCGCGGCGTATTCGCGCATGTCGGCAACGGCGCTCGCCACGTCCGGGTAATTTTTGGAGAGCACGCCCACCAGCACGTGACCTTCCGCCGCCTCGTAAATGGCGCTGGCGTTGGCTTTCGATCCTGCCAGCACGTTCAGGCAGACGCGGTCACGGTAAAAGTTAGGGGTCAGTTTCATGCTTTTTTCTCCTGTCCTAATACTTCGCTAATGCGGCGGTAGACGATGTTCAGCTGGTCAGCGTTCACGCTGCGCACGTCCGCCTCGATAATCCCTTCATTGGCCTTGTAGCCACGGAAGTAAATGGCGTATTCGCCCTGCTTGAGCTTCGCCACCAGATCGCCCGTGCCGACGCCGGTCGTGGCTTCGTCGAACTTAATCTCGGTACGGGCGATATCGCGACCGGCGCTGTCCCAGACCACGCGCGCGGTCACGCCGTTCAGGGTGTTGAGCGCCTCGATAAACGGCGTCATCTTCGCCACCATCTCGGCCCCGCTCTCTTTGGTCGCGGTAAGGTAGTGTTCGATGGCGCAGGTCAGGCCGAGGATCCCCTCTTTGCCCACCTTCATCGCGCGGCCAATGCCCGCGGTCTGACGCTTCACCCACTCAACGTACTGGGTTTTGCCGATCACCAGCCCGCTGGTTGGGCCTTCAATCGCCTTCGCGCCGCTGTAGATCACCAGATCGGCGCCGGATCGGTAGTACGCGTGCAAATCTTCTTCCGCCGCCGCATCGACGATCAGCGGGAGATCGTGCTTGCGCGCCACCACCGCCGCCTGCCCGACGCTGAGCATGCTTTTCTGCACGCAGTGGTGAGATTTGATGTAGAGGATCGCCGCCGTGCGCGGAGTGATCGCCGCCGCCAGCTGATCGGCAGAGCATTCGTTGGCGTAGCCCGCCTCCACCAGCTTGCCGCCGCCCAGCGCCACCATGGTGCCCACCGGCGCGCCAAAGTTTACGTTGTGGCCTTTCGGCAGGACGATTTCGTTGTTCTCAATCGGGGTCACGTGCAGGTTTTCCAGCAGCCAGTCGCTGTCTTTTACCAGCACCGCCGCCACCGACTGGGCTATGCCCGCCGACGCGCAGGAAACTACCGTCGCGCCTTCCACATCCAGCAGCTTCGCAATGTATTCCCCGGTTTTATTGACCAGATCCTTCATCTCGAAATAGTGATTCATGCCGTCCATCGCCGCCTGCACCACTTCCGGGCGCGGCGTGGAGACGCCCAGCGCCGTCATGCGGCCGGAGGTATTGATCACCTGCTTTAAGTTGTACTTCTCATAAATCGAAGGCATGTTCCGTGCTCCCTTGTTCGGTCATGTAGCCCTTGCCCGCGCGAATCGCGGCAAGCGGCACCAGAATGTGTTCAGCCTGCAGGCTGTCGTTTTCGGCATCCGTCAGCACCGTCGGCTGGCGCTTAAGCGTAAACAGCGTCAGGTCGGCGTCGAGACCCGGCTGGATGCGCCCCTTGCGCGCCAGGCGCAGGCCGTCGGCGGCGTTCGCAGTCACGCAGTCAATCACCTGCGGCAGCGACATGCCGATGGCGAGAAACTTCGACATCACGCTTGCCAGCGAGCCGACCGGGCCGTTGATGCGGTTGCGGCAGTAGATGTCCGAGCTGATGGTGTGCGGCAGAATGCCCATCGCGATGGCGCGTTTTGCCACCTCAAAGCTAAAGCTCGCCGTGCCGTGCCCCACGTCCAGACGTACGCCGCGCTTCAGAGCGGAGGTGATGGAGGCGCGCAGCTCGCCGGAGGGCGTCAGAATGCGGTTGGGCTTGCCGTTGTAGCAGTGGGTGATGATGTCTCCGGAGCTCAGCAGCTCGGCAATTTCGTCGAGGTTCGGCGGGTTGTTGCCGATGTGCACCATCAGCGGCAGGTCGCCGTTCTCTTTCTGAATGGCTTTGGCGCGCTCCAGCGGCGTAATGCCGTTTTCACCGACCACGCTGCTGCTCATGCGCGCCTTCAGGCCGACGATAAAATCAGGGTGGCGCTTTACCGCCTGCTTCACCGCGTCGGCGTCGATATTCGCCATGTTGGCCAGCTCGTTCTGGGCAATCAGCCCCACGCGGGAGATGTTCAGCAGGGCAAATACCTCGGTGGAGGCGCTGCGGGTGATTTTATAGAAATCATCCACGTCGTCGGCACCGGTACTGCCCGCGTCCACTACGGAGGTGACGCCGGTGGCAATACCCACGCTGTCCGGCTCGTCGTGGTAAATCGGGGAGTTCGGGTAACAGTGAACGTGGGAGTCAATCCAGCCTGCGCTGACGAACACGTCGCCGTTCAGCTCAACCGTTTTATGCGCGGGAGCGTCAATCTCGCCCAGCGCCGCGATCTTCCCGTCCTGAATGGCGATATCGGTCAGGGTATCGTCGGCGAGGCGCGCACGGCGCAGGAGTAAATCAAACATGAGGATCTCCTGATAAGGCGGGCGCCTTAGCGCCCGCGGGTATTAAAGGGCGACCGGGAACAGCCAGCCCAACAGCATCGCGCCGAGAATGGCGCCACCAGTGATCGGCTTCTGCCAGATGTAGAACACCAGCGCCCCCAGCAGGGAACCGACGCCGATAGGAATGGAGGCGGTCATGGCGCTGAGGATAATCAACGGTCCGAGGAAGCGGCCGGAGGCGTTGCCCGCGCCCATCATCACGTCTGCGCCGTAGGTGGAGTTGCTCTGGTTGATGGTGAACTTACGCGCCAGGATGATGACGTAGCCAATCGCCAGACCAATCACCAGGCCGGTAATCAGCGCGGCAATGAAGTTGGTCACCGGGAACATGATGCCCGCTCCCAGCAGCAGCGCTGGAACGCCGAGGCCTACGCCGGTCTGGATCGCCCCGCCGATGTCGAGAATACCGACCAGCGACCCTTCGATAATACGGGCGAACAGGAAGCTCGCGCCGAACGCTGCCACCGCGCCGTAGACGCCGGTATCGATCCCCGCTTTTAGCATCGCTACGAAGGCCACTTCGTTAAACGCGCCGATGCCGTAGAGGTAGTACATGTGCGTCCCGGCGAAAACGCCGGAGGAGAGCAGGCCAACGAAGATCGGGAACGACCAGTCGGCATACCAAAAACCTTTATTCTGTTCCATTTAGAGGCTCCTGTTATTTACCGCTGAGCGAGTTGTGGATCATGTCGAGCCAGTTCGGCACGGTCAGATGGAAGGATTCGATCATCTTCATGTCGAAGCCGCGGAAGAAGCCGCTCAGCACGAAGAGCAGAACGATAGCCGCCATCATCACTTTGGTGACGTGGTTCCAGCCGCTCTCTTCCACGCCTTTCCCGATCAGGATCCCCAGCACCAGGCCCGGTACGGCGTTGCCCATGATCAGCTGCGCCGCGCCGCCGAAGATGGTGGCCCAGAAGCCCGATTTTTTACCCGCGTCGATGGCCGCCAGCCAGAAGATCACCGGCATCACGGTGTTCACCAGCAGGTTTGCCGCCGGTACCAGCACCTTCACGGCGGTGACCTGAAGCGCTGCCGGAACGGAGGAGGCGGTCAGGTTCAGGAAGGTGACGACGAGCATGCCAATCACGCCGCAGGCAATCGCCATTTTGCGGGGATCGTGCAGCGTTTCGCCGACGTTACGGTTTTTGATCATCAGTGCAGCCGCACCCCAGTTCGGGATGATGCGATGGTCAACGTCCTGTGTGAAAGCCCCTGCGGCCACGGAAGAGGCCCAGGCGTTAAAGAAGAAACCTAACCCAAAGGAGAAGTGGGACGCCGGATCCCCTTCACAGGAGTTCAGTTCCCCCAACGTACGAAACGCGCCCATACCCTGAGTGGTAGGCGCATGAAACATGCGTGCAGCCCCGGCTCCGACACCGACGCCAACCAGGCCGCCAATGATGAGCGATTTTATTAATATAATTAAGAACATCAGTCTGCCCTTTTATGAATAATCAGCGTTGCGTGACGAAATCCACCTGGTCAAGATTGATGGCGGTCACGTTGACGGTCACATCCAGCTCCACGCTGTAGGTGCGTCTTTCCCGGCGCAGAAAGAAGAACAGAAACGCTTCTTTTCGCACCGCTTCTTGCGCCTGAACGACCTGCACATCCTGTGGCTCAATACGCAGTAAGATATGCGGTGAGGCTTTCATCACCGCGGCCTGAACGTGGTTGAGCGCGTCGGCAAAGGCGCGCGCTTTGGCGTCGCCTTTGCCCTTCACTCTCACCGTGGTTGTGAACTGTTCTTTCATGCTTATGCGCCGTATTTCTTCTGCCACGCCTGCACCAGACGCTCGCCCAGCTCTTCTTTATCCATAAAGCCGAAGCCCAGCACGTTGCAGCCTTCGTTAATGGCGGTCATGCCCTCTTCCACGGAACGCATGCCGTATTTGGCCTTGTAGCCATATTTGGTTTGGGCAGTGATGGCACCCGCGCCGCCGCTGCCGCAGAAGGAGATGCCGAAGGTGGCGTTTTCCGCTTTCATCACGTCGCCGAGCTTCATGTCCGCCGCCATGCCCGGTACGACCACCGCGCGTCCACCTGCTTTTTCCACACCGGCAGCCACTTTCTGACCTTTACCCAGGCGATCGCCAATCACGACTGTAATCTGTTCCATGTGTTGCTCCTTAAAGGTTGTCTTTCGCGACTTCAAAGTGAACGGAGAGCAGCCAGGCTTCTTCATCAGGAAGGTTGCCAAACTGCGCGACCACTTCACGGGCGAGCCGCATTGAATCCGGTGAAATTTCGTCAAACAGCTCTGCTTCAACCTCCGGCAGCGGCTCGCCGGTCACGGACCGGTGCGCCATGGCGCGCACGTGGGAGGTGAGCATCTGCTCCTGTACCGCATTGGGGATGATGTTGTTCCGGGCCAGCAGGGCATAAACCTGCTGCAGCATGGTGTTCGCGAGCTGTTCTGTTTGCTCCGCCTGTTCCCCAACGTCGTTCATTACCGCTCCGTTAATCACTGGTCTTACCCCGTTAATGGCTCTGGAATAAAACTAACGTTGGGGGGGAATTGTTTGTAGCGAGTTGTTTTCCACTTCGAAGTGGAAAGGCGAGCCGCAGCAGTGATCTGTGCCACATAAATGCGGTGAATCTGAATTAATCCCGGTATTTACGTGATGAATATCACGTATTCCAGCGGCAAAACGCGCGCCGGGGAAACGAAACGTTCAGGCGTGGTGACGCAAAAATGTGATGGCGATAGGGTTTACTTATTACCGCGCAAAAAAAACGGGAGCCACTGGCCCCCGCTGGTTGTTTGTTAGATGCGCGATCGGTTAACGGTATTTCTTGTGATACGTGTTACGGGTCGTCACAAACTGCTCGGCCGCCGCCTGGGCTTCCTTCACTTTGCCTTCGTTAGCCAGCTTCAGCGCGCCGTCGATCTGGCCGACCAGCACGTCAAAGCCGTGGCGGTAGTCTTTCATCTCTGCGCTGTCTGCCGCTTTGCTTTCCAGCTTAGGAGGCGTCGCTTTTTGTGCGTCCAGCGCCGCTTCACGCATTTTGGTCAGCGCGTCTTTCATTTCCGCCGCATTGTCGGTTTTCTGCACCACCTTCAGGTTTTGCCCGAGGATGCCCATGTCGTCTTCAAGATCGGCAGCAAACGCAGAAGAGCCAAGAACCAGCGTTGAAGCCGCGACGATCGCTAACAGATGTTTACGCATTGCTCACTTCCTTTTTTATTATTAAAACGCCTTTACGGATATTACTGACCGGCGATTTTCATTTCCGGCAGAAGTACAGAACCACACTGTATATTGCTACGTGTTTCAATATCGTTACCGACCGTAACGATATTGCGCCACATGTCCTTCAGGTTGCCGGCGATAGTAATTTCGCTCACCGGATACTGGATTTCGCCGTTTTCCACCCAGAAGCCCGCCGCGCCGCGCGAGTAGTCTCCAGTGATGCCGCTTACGCCCTGACCCATCAGCTCGGTGACTACCAGACCGGTGCCCATCTCTTTCAGCATCTGCTCAAAGTTCAGGCCCTGTCCGGCAATGCGCCAGTTGTGGATGCCGCCAGCGTGTCCGGTGCTTTTCAGCCCCAGCTTGCGCGCGGAGTAGTTGGTCAGCAGCCACTGGGTCAGAATACCGTCTTTGATGATATCGCGACGTTCGGTGCGCACGCCTTCGCTGTCGAACGGCGTGGAGGCCAGCCCTTTCAGCAGGTGCGGATGTTCTTCAATGGTGAGCCATTCCGGCAGGATCTGCTTGCCCAGCGAGTCGAGCAGGAAGGTCGATTTACGGTAAACCGAGCCGCCCGCGATAGCGCCCACCAGATGGCCAAACAGACCGGTTGCCACTTCGTTGGCAAAAATGACCGGGGCCTTCATGGTGGAGAGTTTACGCGGCGACAGGCGTGACAGCGTGCGTTCGGCACACTCTTTACCCACCCACTCAGGAGACTGCAAGTCGCCCAGCGCGCGGCCAATGGTGTAGGCGTAGTCACGCTCCATGTCACCGTTCTCTTCGGCGATCACGCAGCTGGAGAGCGAATGACGGGTGGAGCAGTAGCCCTGCAGCATGCCGTGGCTGTTGCCGAAGACTTTGATGCCGTAATGGCTGTTAAAGCTGCCGCCTTCGGTATTGGTGATGCGCTTATCGGCCTGCAGGGAAGCCTGCTCGGCGCGCGCGGCCAGTTCAATGGCTTCGTCCGGGGAAACCTCCGCCGGGTGGAAAAGATCGAGATCCGGCGCATCAAACGCCAGCAGGTCTTTATCCGCCACGCCTGCGTAAGGATCCGGGGAGGTATAACGGGCGATATCCAGCGCCGCCTGCACCGTGCGGGCAATGGCATCCGGGCTGAGATCGGTGGATGACGCGCTGCCTTTGCGGTTCTGGTGATACACCGTGATCCCAAGCGCGCCATCGCTGTTGAATTCTACGTTCTCCACTTCACCATAGCGGGTACTTACGCTGATGCCGGTGGTTTTGCTGACCGCCACTTCGGCGCCATCTGATTTTTCTGAAGCAAGCATCAGCGCGGTGGAGACGGCTTCTTCCAGAATCTTACGCTGCGCTTCAACTTGTGAGGTTACTTTCATCGCAAATGCCATACTGTAAGAGAGAGTTAACTGAAGTCTAACAGAGAACCGTTTTTCAGTGCGCGTCTTAACTGGTAACATTAGCCTCTTTTTTTAAGGAGCCTGACATGACTAAGCAGCCCGAAGACTGGCTCGACGACGTTCCCGGTGATGACATCGAAGACGAAGATGATGAGATCATCTGGGTCAGTAAAAGTGAAATTAAACGTGACGCCGAAGAGTTAAAACAGCTTGGCGCGGAAATGGTAGAACTGGGTAAAAACGCGCTGGACAAGATCCCGCTCGACCAGGATCTGCGCGATGCCATTGAACTGGCACAGAAAATCAAGAAAGAAGGCCGTCGTCGCCAGCTTCAGCTTATCGGGAAAATGCTGCGTCAGCGCGACGTCGATCCGATCCGCCAGGCGCTGGACAAGCTGAAAAACCGCCACAACCAGCAGGTTGCGCTGTTCCATAAGCTGGAGCAGATCCGCGATCGTCTGATTGAACAGGGTGATGACGCCGTGCCGGAAGTGCTAAACCTGTGGCCGGATGCCGACCGCCAGCAGCTGCGTTCCTTGATCCGCAACGCGAAGAAAGAGAAAGAAGGGAATAAGCCGCCGAAGTCTGCGCGCCTGATTTTCCAGTATCTGCGCGAGCTTTCTGAGAACGAAGAGTAATCTCTTCCCCCTCACCCCGGCCCTCTCCCCGGAAGGGCGAAGGAGGAAACACGGGAAAGTAGGCCCGGTAAGCGTAAGCGCCACCGGGCTTTTTTTTACTCTGCGGCTGCCGCTTCCGCTTTCTTCGCCAGACCGTCCAGCAGCTTCTGATGGATCCCACCAAAACCGCCGTTGCTCATCACCAGAATGTGGTCGCCTGGCTGAGCGGCTTTCACCACCATATCCGCGAGCGCATCCACATCCGCACTCCAGTGCGCAGGCTGAATGCAGGCATCGGCCACTTCCGCCACCTGCCACGGAATATGCTGCGGCTGCAGCAGGAAGACCTCATCGGCGCGTCCTAATGACGGCGCGAGATCGTCTTTGCAGATGCCCATCTTCATGGTGTTCGAGCGCGGTTCCAGCACCGCCAGAATGCGGGCCGTCCCGCCGACCTTGCCACGCAGGGCGGCAAGCGTCGCCAGAATGGCCGTTGGGTGGTGCGCGAAATCGTCATACACGCTAACGCCGTGGGCTTCACCGCGCAGCTCCAGGCGGCGACGGGCATTGATAAACGAACCCAGCGCATTGGCCGCATCCGCAGGCTGAACGCCCACGTGACGCGCCGCAGCAATGGCCATCAGGCCGTTGTGCATGTTGTGCTCGCCCACCAGGCCCCACTTCACCTCACCCACTTTTTCACCGTCGAGCAGCACTTCCCACTCGGAGGCATCGGCGTTGAGCTTCTTCGCCTGCCAGTGGCCCTGCTCGCCCACCAGCTCCTGCTCGCTCCAGCAGCCCATCGCCATCGTCTGCTTCAGGTTGATGTCGTTTTCCGGCAGGATGATGCGCCCCTGGCCCGGAACAATGCGCACCAGGTGGTGGAACTGTTTCTGGATCGCTTTCAGGTCGTCAAAAATATCCGCGTGGTCGAACTCAAGGTTGTTGAGGATCAGCGTGCGCGGGCAGTAATGCACGAACTTGGAGCGCTTGTCGAAGAACGCGCAGTCGTATTCGTCGGCTTCGATCACGAAGAACGGGCTGTCGCCCAGACGTGCGGAGACGTCGAAATTTCCAGGTACGCCGCCAATCACGAAGCCCGGCTTGTAGCCGCAGGCTTCGAGGATCCAGGTCGCCATGCCCGCGGTCGTGGTTTTGCCATGGGTACCGGCAACGGCAACCACCCAGCGGTCACGCAGGACGAAGTCATGCAGCCACTGCGGACCGGACATGAACGGAATATTGCGTTCCAGTACCGCCTCAACGCACGGGTTACCGCGGGTCATAGCGTTGCCGATGATCACCAGGTCCGGCTCGGGATCCAGCTGGCTGGCATCGTAGCCCTGAATTAACGAGATGCCCTGTTTCTCCAGAAGTGTGCTCATTGGCGGATACACATTGGCGTCCGAACCCGTCACTTCATGGCCCAGCGAGCGCGCCAGCATTGCCAGTCCGCCCATGAAAGTGCCACAAATCCCCAATATATGAATGCGCATACGTCACTATCCTTCTTCAATGTGGCGCACATTTTACTCACATGTTAGCGGGTGTGAAACGCATTTCAGGAAAATCCGTATCCTGCTGGCGCGATTCACCTCTGCGCTACTATTTGAATATTTGTTAAGATTGTTGGGCTTTAGTCGTTTTAGTGAACATACAATCGCTCTACTCACAAAGATGCAGGGAAAGTGTTATGAAAACGTTAGGTGAATTTATTGTCGAAAAGCAGCACGAGTTCTCTCATGCTACCGGTGAACTCACTGCTTTGCTGTCGGCAATAAAGCTGGGCGCTAAGATCATCCACCGCGATATCAACAAGGCCGGTCTGGTCGATATCCTGGGTGCCAGCGGTGCCGAGAACGTTCAGGGCGAGGTTCAACAGAAGCTCGATCTGTTCGCAAATGAAAAATTGAAAGCTGCACTGCGCGCGCGCGACATCGTTGCGGGTATCGCCTCCGAAGAAGAAGATGAAATTGTTGTTTTCGAAGGGTGTGAACACGCTAAATACGTTGTTCTGATGGATCCGCTCGACGGTTCCTCAAACATCGACGTTAACGTTTCTGTCGGTACCATTTTCTCCATCTACCGCCGCGTCACGCCTGTCGGTACGCCGGTAACCGAAGAAGATTTCCTGCAGCCGGGCATTAACCAGGTTGCTGCCGGTTACGTCGTTTATGGCTCCTCCACCATGCTGGTGTACACCACCGGTTGCGGAGTTCACGCCTTTACGTACGATCCTTCACTCGGCGTTTTCTGCCTGAGCCAGGAACGCATGCGCTTCCCGGAGAAGGGCAACACCTACTCCATCAACGAAGGCAACTACATCCGATTCCCGAACGGCGTGAAGAAGTACATTAAATTCTGCCAGGAAGAAGATAAAGCGACCCAGCGCCCGTACACGTCCCGCTATATTGGCTCTCTGGTCGCGGATTTCCACCGTAACCTGCTGAAAGGCGGTATCTACCTCTACCCAAGCACCGCCAGCCACCCGGACGGGAAGCTGCGTCTGCTGTACGAGTGCAACCCGATGGCGTTCCTCGCCGAACAGGCGGGCGGCAAGGCGAGCGACGGTAAAGAGCGTATTCTGGATATCGTGCCGGAAAGCCTTCACCAGCGCCGTTCATTCTTCGTCGGCAACAACCACATGGTTGAAGACGTTGAACGTTTTATCCGTGAGTACCCGGACGCGTAATGCCTCTCTACAGGGGAGCCGTTCTGGCTCCCCTGGTCATTTATATATTTTACCGTATAAGTGTTTATAAAAAACATGCTTTAATATTCACCACTGCTCCTGCATTATTTCCATAACAGTTTGACAGATATTTCGTGGAGCAGAATCGCAATGAAAAATTATTCCCGTGCTAATACCGGCATTGATTTAAATCTTATCCCTGTATTTATTGAAGTCGTCCGCTGCGGCAGCATGGCAAAAGCCTCTTTGCGTCTGGAGATGTCACGTCCGGCGGTGAGCCTGGCCTTAAAGCGTTTTAATCAACTCTTTGATGAACCGTTATTTTTCCGCAAAGGTTTATACCTTGAACCGACGGAAAAAGCGTTAGCCTTAACCAGTTCGCTGGAAATATTAATGGGTGATATTCACGATAATATTGCGGCAGTTAATTCCGGAAAAAATAAAACCCCGGAACAGAACGTACCGGGGCTGGGTAATATTATGCAGCGGTCTGAGTCGTCACTTTGAATGATGACATGGCTTCCATCAGCTGACGCGACTGCTCCTCAAGGGAGCGGGTCGCGGCGGAGGATTGCTGCACCAGCGCCGCATTCTGCTGCGCGGTTTCGTCCATCTGATTCACCGCAATATTCACCTGCTCAATACCACGGCTCTGCTCCTGAGACGCGGTCGCAATCTCACGCATCAATTTGGTCATGCGCAGCACTTCTGTTGCGATTTCGTCCATGGTTTCGCCAGCCTGCTGGGCCAGCTCGCTGCCCTCGTTAACGTGGGTCTGCGAATCGCTGATAAGCGATCGGATCTCTTTCGCCGCGTCGGCGCTGCGGCTGGCAAGGTTTCGCACTTCGCCCGCGACGACGGCAAACCCGCGCCCCTGCTCGCCCGCGCGCGCCGCTTCCACGGAGGCGTTAAGCGCCAGAATATTGGTCTGGAAGGCAATACCGTCGATCACGCTCAGGATGTCGGCGATGCGCGCCGAGCTGCCCGAGATATCGCGCATTTTTTCAATTACGTAGCAGACCATTTCGCTGCCGTGATCGGCCGTGTCGGACACCGACTTCGCCAGCTGGTGCGCCTGCTCGGCGTTATCGGCGTTGAGCTTCACCGTCGCGGTGATCTGTTCCATGCTGGCCGCCGTCTGCTCCAGCGACGTGGCGGTGGATTCCGTACGCTCGGCAAGATCGCGGTTCCCCAGCGTCAGCTCGCGGCTGCCGGTGTCAATCTGCGCGCTGGCATCGCGTACCCGCATAACCGAGTTCATCAGCGACTGTCGCATCTGCTCTATCACCGCGTTGAGGCGGTTAAATTCCTGGCTCGCGGGGGCATTCAGCGTATGGGTTAAATCCCCCGCCGCCACGCTCTCCAGCTGGGCGATCGAGGCCGAAAGCGGCTTGAGCAGCATATGGCGCAGCGCCAGCCACGCGAGCACGATAATGCCCGCCGTCAGCAGCGCGGCGACGATAATCAGGATCAGGACGCGGGTTTTGCTCGCCTGCACGGCACTCACTTCCGCCTGACCACGCGCTTCGCTCCATTTCTGAAACGCCTGCATATCGTTATCAAACTGCTTCGCCACCGGAATCAGCGTCTTCTCCAGCAGATCGTAATACCCGTCCGCGCTCTGGTCATTCAGGGTTTTCAGCATCGGGTTGATCCCCTGCTGGCTATAGGTCGCCAGGCTGGCCGCCACTTTATCGAGCAGCTGTTGCCCCTGCTCGTCAGCCACGCCGCCGTCGATCACGCCTTTCAGCGTTTTCTGGGCCAGGGCAACTTCCTGATTGATGTTTTTTACCGCTTTGGCCGCATCGTCCAGCATGCCGATTTCCATCATGCGGACGGCCTGGCCCGCCTCATTGCGCGCGCGCAGGATCAGCGTATAGCCTGAATTAAGCTGCACCATCTGCTCACCCTGAAGGTGATTAATACGCTGCAGTGAAGAAGAACTCTGTGTGAGGGCATAAATGCCAATGCCGCTGACAATCAGCAGCAGAAGGGTCATAACGGCCAGTAAAGAGAGCAAGCCGGTACGAATCGATAGCGTTTTAAGCATGATATTATTTCCGGTAGCGAGATATTTCTGGGCATAAAAAAAGAGTATCGGCCGCTACCGGAAAATGTTTAGACTTTAAGCAAATTCAGCGTGTTATCGCTCTGTTACCGATGTGTTTACGCGGGTAACAGGTGAGCTTTGGCGGTTCTCCCAGAGCACCGTAAGACCGCGCTGCAGGGCAATAAAAATAAACAACAGAATGCCGATGGCGATTTTCGTCCACCAGGAGCTGAGCGTGCCGTCAAAGTTGATATAGGTTTGTATCAGCCCCTGGATAGCCACGCCGAACAGCGTTCCCAGCACGGTACCGACCCCACCGCTCAGCAGCGTGCCGCCGATAACCACAGAAGCAATCGCATCCAGCTCCACGCCCACGCCTGCAAGGGCATAGCCCGCCTGGGTATACACCGAGAAGACGATACCCGCCAGCGTCGCCAGGCCGGTCGAGAGCATATAGATGCGGATGGTGGTGCTGCGGGTGGAGATCCCCATCAGGTTTGCCGACGTGGCGTTACCGCCGATGGCGTACACCTGATTGCCAAACCGGGTACGATGGGCGAGGAAGATACCAATTACCACCACGCCCAGCATCAGCAGCCCCATCGCGCTCAGGCGGCCGCCGCCGGGAATTTTCCACGCAAGGCTGGAGAGCGTGTCGTACACCGGATGGTTAATCGGAATCGACTCTTCCGACACCAGATAGCTCACTCCACGGAGGAAGAACATTCCCGCGAGGGTAATGATAAACGCCGGGATTTTTAACGCGTCGATCAGCAGCCCCATAAAGGCGCCAAATGCGCAGCCCATCGCCAGCACCAGCGGAAACGCCACCAGCGGAGAGATCCCCCAGAAGCCGATCGCCTTCGCGAGGAACACGCCCGTGAACGCGATCACCGACCCGACGGAGAGATCGATCCCGCCGGAGAGGATCACAAAGGTCATCCCGACGGCGATGATGCCTAAAAAGGCGTTATCGGTCAGGATATTGCAAATCACGCGCGTCGACGCAAAACCGGGGAACTGCGTCAGACAGTAGAGATACCCCAGCACAAATACGCCCAGCGTGATCATCAACGGTAAATTACGTTTTATCATGGCCACGGATCCCCTTAATGATGCTGACAAAGCGCGGCGACTGGACGATCAGCACGCAAAGCACGACCACCGCTTTCACCACCTGGTTGAGTTCCGGCTGGAACCCCGAAAGCAGGATCCCGGTGTTCATTCCCTGAATGATCAGCGCGCCAATTACCGAGAGCAGCAGGTTAAAGCGCCCGCCCATCAGCAATCCACCGCCGATCACTACCGCGAGGATCGCGTCCAGCTCCAGCCAGAGTCCCGCGTTGTTGGCATCGGCCCCGCGAATATCCGCCGCGACGATGACCCCGGCGATGGCGGCGCAGACGCCGCTCAGCACGTAGGTCAGCATCACCATCAGGCGGGTGTTGACCCCGGCGTTGCGCGCGGCGCGGATGTTGATCCCGACGGCTTCAATGAACATGCCCAGCGCCGTTTTGCGGGTGAAAAGCCAGAAGACAATGAGCGTGACCAGGGCAACGATCACCGGCGTCGGGAAGAACAGCAGGTTGCCGCTCCCGATCCACGCCAGGCTCGGCGAGTTAAAGGTGACAATCTGCCCGGAGGTAATCAGCTGCGCCACGCCGCGCCCGGCCACCATTAAGATAAGGGTGGCGACAAAGGGCTGAATTTTCAGCACCGCCACCAGAATGCCGTTCCATAATCCGGCCAGCACGCCGGTGCCTAAGGCCGCCAGCAGTACCACCGGCAGGCTGTGTCCGGATACGGTCATGGAGGCTGCCGTGGCCCCGGCGATGGCCATCACCGCGCCGACGGAAAGGTCAATCCCGCCGGTGGCGATGACCAGCGTCATCCCGATGGCCAGCAGCGCCACCGGCGCGGCACGGTTTAGAATGTCTATCGGGCTGCCAAACAGGCGACCATCCTGCACGATAATCTGGAAGAAATGCGGCGCGACGAGGCTATCAACCAGCAGAACAACCAGCAGCGCTGCGATTTGCGGCGTGCCGGTTGGCCAGCTGAATCGGCGCTTTGACTCACCGGTTTGCGAAAGCGAACGGGGCATCACGATTTACTCCTTATGCCGCGATGGCATTCATGATCGCCGGAACGGACAGCTTATCCAGCGGGATCTCTGCCACCTGTTTGCGATCGCGCATGATGATGACGCGATCGGCATAGCCCACCAGCTCTTCCAGCTCGGACGAAATAACCAGCAGCGCCAGACCGTCCGCGCACAGGGTTTCGATAAGCCGGATAATTTCGGCGTGCGCCCCCACGTCAATGCCGCGGGTTGGTTCATCGAGGATCAGGAACTGGGGTTTGGTCAGCAGCCAACGAGACAGCAGCACCTTCTGCTGGTTGCCGCCGGAGAGGAACTCGATGGGCTGTTCCGCGCTCGGCGTGCGGATACCCAACTGACGGATAAAGCGCTCGGCGATGGCGTTTTGCTCTTTACGAGGGATCGGGCGCAGCCAGCCGCGCTGGGCCTGCAGCGCCAGGATGATATTTTCCCGCACCGAGGCCGCGGCAATAATGCCGTCCGTTTTCCGATCCTCCGGGCAGAAGCCGACGCCCAGACAGGAGGCCTGATGCGGCGATCGTAAGGTTTGCGGTTTGCCCTTGATCAGCGCACTGCCGCTGTCGGCCGGCTTGATCCCGAAGAACACCTCGGCGGTTTCGGTTCGTCCGGAGCCTAGCAGGCCCGCCAGCCCGACAATTTCGCCCGGGCGGACTTCCAGATTAAACGGCGATATCACGCCTTTCTTGCCGTAATCGCTGAACGCGGCGACCGGTTTCTCGCTCAGCAGCGTGCGCCCGGCGCGCTGAAGGGCATTGGTTTCCAGCTCGCGGCCCAGCATCATTTTCACCAGTTCGATCTGCGGCAGCTCGCGGGTTTCGCGGCAGCCGACAAAGCTGCCGTTGCGCAGCACCGTGATGCGATCGCTTACCTCATATACCTGATCGAGGAAGTGGGTAACGAAGATCAGGCTGACGCCCTGATCGCGCAGCTGGCGCATCAGGGTAAAGAGCATCTCCACCTCCTGGGTATCGAGGCTGGCGGTGGGTTCGTCGAGGATGAGTACCTTCGCGGAGAGATCGATCGCGCGACAGATGGCGACGATCTGCTGCATCGCCACGGAAAAGCGGTTCAGCGGCTCGCGGACGTCGAGGGAGAAGCCGTACGATTCCATCAGCTTTGTCGCCCGCGCCTCCATCTCTTTGCGGCGCAGCAGGCCAAAACGTCGCGGCTCACGGCCAATAAACAGATTATCCGCCACCGACATATTCGGCAGCAGGTTTACTTCCTGGTACACCGTCCCGATCCCCAGCTGCTGGGCATGGGCGGTATTTTTCGGCGAAATGGCGTTGCCTTCCAGCCAGATGGTGCCGCGATCGGCGTGATAAACGCCGGTGAGGGATTTAATCAGCGTCGATTTTCCCGCGCCGTTCTCGCCCAGCAGCGCCATGATCTCCCCACGCCGCAGGCTGAAATCAACGTTATCCAGCGCTTTTACGCCGGGGAAGAATTTGCTCAAGCCCTCTGTGCGGAGGATTTCCTGGTGTTGTTCAGTGGTCATGGTTTCCCCCTGCATCAAGCCGGATGGCGCAGCGCCACCCGGCATGTTCAGACAGGCTTAGTAGCCCATATTTTTCTTCTTCTCTAACTCTTCTTTCGCCGTGTCAGGCAGGTAGAGCGTGGACTTGGTGACCGTCACCTTCTCAGGCATCGTGCCGTCTTTCTTGAATTTCTCCAGCGCGTCGAATGCCGGGCCCGCCATGTTTGGCGTCAGCTCCACGCTGGCGTTGGCTTCGCCGTCGATCATTGCTTTATAGATGTCCGGCACGCCGTCGATAGAGCCGGTGAGGATATCTTTGCCCGGCTTCAGGCCCGCTTCTTTAATGGCCTGAATCGCACCGATCGCCATGTCATCGTTGTGGGCGTAAACCATGCAGATGTTCTTGCCGTTGTTTTCAGCCTTAATGAAGCTCTCCATGACCTCTTTACCTTTACTGCGCGTAAAGTCGCCGGACTGAGAGCGGATAATCTTGATGTTTGGCGCTTTAGCAATGGCCTCAGCAAAGCCTTTTTTACGGTCGATGGCCACGCTCGCGCCGACAGTGCCCTGCAGTTCAACGACGTTACACGGCTTGCCGTCGACCTGTTTCACCAGCCAGTCGCCAATCAATTGCCCTTCAAGCACGTTGTTGGCGGTCACGGTGGTCATATAGAGGGATTTGTCTTTGACGTCGATGGAACGGTCGAGCAGGAAGACCGGGATCTCAGCGTCTTTCGCTTCCTTCAGGACGGGTTCCCAGCCGGTCGCCACGACGGGTGCAATAAAGATGGCATCCACGCCCTGGGCGATAAAGGAGCGCACGGCTTTGATCTGATTCTCTTGTTTTTGCTGACCATCGGCGATTTTCAGGGTAATACCGCGTTTCTGAGCTTCGCTTTTCGCCACGTTGGTTTCTGCCGCTCGCCAGCCAGATTCAGAGCCGACTTGCGAAAAACCTACGGTTAAGGGAGCGGCCATCGCCATAGACGACATGGCTGCCGAAACGGCTGTGACCAGGAGTAAGCGCTTCCACATATGAACGTCCTCGTAGGGTGAGTTATTGTTGGTTAAAAGATGTTCTGCGGAATGACTATAGCCCATGAAATATGTAACGAATTGCGTTACATCACACTTCAGAAAAGTGAATAAAACGTTAATCACAAGTTTGTAATCGCTTTCATTTCTCCATGAAAAATGCGGCTGAGTTTATGGATTTTTCTGTCATGGAAACGGTCTGAAAAGTGGGAAGAACGTGGAGAGAAGGCGAAAACAGGCGGAGACATTCAGCGCGAGTTGGCTATAATACCTGCCACTTGTTTACCATCCATTTTAAAGGACACCGACATGAGCTTACTCAACGTCCCAGCGGGTAAAGAACTGCCAGAAGACATCTACGTAGTTATCGAAATCCCGGCTAACGCAGATCCGATCAAATACGAAGTGGACAAAGAGAGCGGCGCCCTGTTCGTAGACCGTTTCATGTCTACCGCGATGTTCTATCCGTGCAACTACGGTTACATCAACCACACCCTGTCTCTGGACGGTGACCCGGTTGACGTGCTGGTCCCAACGCCATACCCACTGCAGCCAGGCGCAGTGATTCGCTGCCGTCCCGTTGGCGTGCTGAAAATGACCGACGAATCCGGTGAAGATGCGAAGCTGGTTGCGGTACCGCACACCAAGCTGAGCAAAGAATACGATCACATCAAAGATGTGAACGACCTGCCAGAACTGCTGAAAGCGCAGATCACTCACTTCTTCGAGCACTACAAAGATCTCGAAAAAGGCAAGTGGGTTAAAGTTGACGGCTGGGACAACGCAGAAGCGGCGAAAGCAGAAATCATCGCCTCTTTCGAACGCGCTGCTAAGAAGTAATTCTTACTGCTGTTAATGAAGGCCCCGCGAGTCGGGGCTTTTTTATTTCCCTGGTTAAAAGCAGTATAAACGGATTTTTTAAGAAGAATCCCATTCCTTTTGGTCAGGGTATTAAAAACAAAAAAGACACCCTATCATTTATGGTGGGAGTGGTTGAATAGCCTGGCTGTTAATAACATACTGTCATGATGAACATTAATCCCCATTCATTTTAGGATTCATATGTCATCCATTAACATTGATGTTGCCCGCCCAACTGGAATTTATTTTATCATTGAACGACTGTATTCCCGCGATGGCCTTATGCCTTCTGTTGGGGAAATCAGCCCCTCTTTGACACAGGTGCACCGTACCGTCATTCAGCTAAAACGCAAGCAAGATATGTTTATGGATGGTGTTAAGGTTATCCCTAAAGATATTACCCTTTGGCAACAGATAAAATATATTACAGGTTCAAAAGTAACGACCAAAGATACAGATGCGTTAGTGTATACGACCGATTTTATCGGCTCCCTTGTTGCCACAACGCCTTTGGGTAATATTGAGCATGAAAATATTCCTCGCTTCCTCACGACAGAGTCTATCCACTCTCTTCCGCAGGCGGTGAGTTATGGGCGTGATCCCATCCCACAAGTTCTTCTTTATGGTCGTAAGGATATTGTCTTCTTTATGGACAATGGTGGTAAAGGTACGCCAACTGCTATTGCAAAATATAATCACAACACTCGTGATCTTGCCATAATCAAAGATCAGCTAGAAGCCAGTAAAACGATGAAGGAACTGCTATCTAAGGGAGCAAAATTATGAGTAAGAAAAGACATATCGTGAGTCTATTCGTCCTTATTATTGCCGCCTTTATCTTTGGCAGAAGCACGTATAATGAATACCTCGCATGGTACTATGGAAGCGATAATTTAATATTCAGCGAAATAAATAGCTCCTTACTATCCAGTTTATTTAACGGACTTTACTTCGCTCTATCATCAAGCATTATTTATGCGTTACTCACTCTATTAAAAAGAATTCCCAGAAATATCGTCGTTTCTTGTCTGCTGCAGTTCTGTATTAACATCGGGCTATATACGCTTTTTGTTGCAGTAGATAGAGGATATAGTAAGTTGCATACGTTAGGCTCGGGTGCTACTGATATCACCCACGGCTATTTTTTAGGGGCGTTGCTGACGAGCACACTCCTGACCGTCGCGATCGTGAGCGTTATACATGCTAAGTTTCTTTCTTCAAAGCATAAAGATGGGCTACATAAAGGCGTTTGACTGTTACGGCAAAGACAGCAAATGGCAGTATCTCTGCATCATGACATTCCAGCTTGCCTGGTTTTTGTTTTACTTATGGATCCCTTATCGAAGCGATTATGTGATTCTGCTGTTTTTACTGTTTTTTCTGCCCGTCATTTCAAGCAATACACGGTGCATAAACTACTATGGCCGTTCACGAGCCTTGTGTTTTTTATGGCTTATTGCCCCGTACATCATGCTGTTCGTTCCTCTGTTTTTAACCCGACGCCGGGATACAGAAGAGAATTGAAAGAATAAAAAAACAACGCCACCTCACGGTGGCGTTGTTTTTTTTCAGTACTGGTCTCTGTCTAACCAGTTACCGCTTACAATCCGCGTTAACCCTTCGACCGGACGCTGGTAGACGTACATCCACGCACTTCCGTACGGCGTCTGGATCAACTGGCGTGCGTATTCACCGCCCCTGGTGCGCAAGGCATCAAGTTCGGCAAGCGTCGCGTTATCAATACGATAGACTTCACCCTGTACTGTTCCTTCGCCCGGAACCGCGCCTGGATAGTGGCCCAGGCTGTACAACTGGTAGTTCTCGATATTGTAATTCCCCAGCAGCAGGGCATTGGTCATCCAGTGACTGTTGCCTTGCTTGGTTCGTAAACTGCCGTAGACAAATATTCGCATTGCTAAAACTCAAACTGATAGAGCAGATCAAGTGCCTGGTCTACGCCGGACACTGCTTCCAGATATAGCTTGGGCATCAGGCGATAGCGTAACGTGAGAGTTGCCAGTGAGTCAAAGATCCCCACACCATATTTTACCTGCAGACCCGGCAGTACATAGCCGCTGACCACCACCTGCGAGGAGTCACCCACGCCCTGGGTGTCCAGCGCCAGATTGCTTACGCCGAACGTCTCGCCGATTTTACCCACAACCTGCCCACTTTGTGCAACCCCCAGACCCACTAACATCGAGGTCATCGCCGCACTGTCGCTTTGTCCGCTGTCCAGACCTTGTCCACGCAGCAGATAAGAGAGAGCTTCCTGCTGCGACATCGCCGGGTCAGAGAAGATCTCCGCCTTCGGCTCGTCGGCAGAACCGGTGACGCGAACGCCAGCAATGACGTCGTTTTCCGTCGCTTCCGGGTTACGAATCGCTTCGATGTTCAACAGGGGCTGATCCGGTGGACCGGAGAACAGCAGCTCGCCTTTGCGCACAATCAGATCCTGACCATAGGCGTGGAAACGCCCTTCAGGAATATTGATCTGCCCGTTCAGGCCAAGCCCCTGTTTATCCTGCGCCACTTTCAGATCGCCCGTGAGCCTCGCCTTCAGCCCAAACGCATCCAACCGCACGTTATTCCCCACGTGCACGATAAGGTTGCTATTAATCGGTATGCCCGCGCTCTTCTGTTCTATAGGTCTCAGATTTTCATTGAGCATAACTTCATCACTTGAGACGCCGACCGCGCTTTCCGGCACGTCGTGAACCACGATGCGCGCCCACGGCACGTCGACGCGTCCGTCAAGCGTGAAGAGGCTTGGCGTGGCTTCAAAGACCACATCAGGCGAGACGTCCAGGCGCACCATCGGCGGTACGGTGATGCGCACCTTGCTGCCCTTCGCGGCAATACGGGCGCGCCAGTTGTCTAGCTGGCTCCAGTCCGCGTCGCCGCTCAGGTTGATTTGCCCTTGCTGCGTCAATACCGAGCCGCTCAGCGTCGAGCTCATGCCGTTGAAGTTCATCGCTATCTGGCTGGGCTGCATGTCAAACGGCATGAAGTTGCCGTCGATATCCACGCCGCTGAGCCGCATCTGACCGAACAGCTGCGGGTTTTGCACGTTACCGGCCAGCCGCAGGTTAGCGTTCAGCATACCCTCCGCTTTTTCCCCGCGCGCGAAAATCGGGTTCACCATCGCCAGGTTGAAGTTACGGACGTTGACGTTGCCGCCCAGATTACGTCGTCCCTGCGGATCGGTAATCTGGACCTGCCCGTCCAGCTGACCGTTGTTGGTCAGGCGGATCGTCCACCCCAGCTGTGCGCGATTGTTATGCAGATCGGCACTCAGGTTCAGGGTGTCGAAAGCCACCGGCAGCGGCGCGTCGTTGACCTCCTGCGTCACCTTCACGTTACGCCCTGACAGCGTGACGCTGCCCTGCGGCAGCCCCTCTTTGGTAGTGTCCCAGGCCACATCGGCTTTCCCGCTGAAGACGCCGCTGGCCTGGGTTGTGTCCGGCATAAACGGCTTCAGCATCGCCAGATCGAAGCGATTGAGGTTGATCTGCGCACGCCCTTCCGCACCCGCATCGATGGTCTGCGGCACGCACAGCTCCGCATTCGGGTTGGTCCAGCAGTGTGGCCCAATGCTGATCTTCTGCTCGGCATTGCGGTAGTCGAGGGCAATGGATCGCGAGAGCGCCAGCGGCCCGACCGGCGTATTGAAGCGGGTGTTGTCCAGCGTCCCTTTCCAGCGTTCTTCCTTGCGGTCGAAGCTGCCGGTGAGGTGAAGCTGGCCGGAGACCGGCTCGCCCTGCACGCGCAGCTGGAGGTCGTGCTGCTTCTCGTTCCCTTTGGCGTCCAGGGTGACCAGGCTAATGTTCACGTCCGGCTGAGAAATGCGCTCCACGCGCAGGTTCAGGCTACCGCCGATCTGATCGGTGGATTTCACATCCCCTTCCACGCGGACGCGGGCAACGCTCAGCTCCTGCCAGCGCAGGTTATTGGCGGTAATGTCCGCCAGCAGCTGCGGTGCCTCCACCGTACCGCGCACTTTCACGAGACCTTTCGCCGTGCCGCCCAGACCCGGCAGGGCGTTGTCGAGATTCGGCGCGTCGATGGTGGCGTCCAGGTTGAGATCCTTCACCCCCAGCTCGCCTTTGATATCCGCCGTGTTGCGGCCCAGCGCCACGTGCAGCCCCGGGATAACCCACTGCAGATAGCTGTTGCCTTTTACCGAGCCTTCAACGTTAACCTTGTTCTGCTTCACGTTCCCGGTGAGCTTGATTTCCGGCACGTCCATCTGCCACGTACCGCCGTACAGGCTGCCGCGGGTTTTAATCAGGCCATCCAGCTTCGACGGCCAGTCCGGCACCTCTTTGGCGGTGTTAATGCCCGTCAGCTTCAGCTCGCCGCGCCAGCTGATCGCCTGCTGCCAGTCAAGCAGCGCGGTCAGCTCGGTTTTACCTTCCAGCGCCGCGACGGTCAGCTTGTCGAGGTTGACCTGCTGTTCGTTGCCCTTCGCATCCAGCGCGATGTTCGCGGGCGGCACGCCCTGCCCCTTCACGGCGGTGCGGAACGAGAGCGTGTAGTCGGTCATCTTGCCGCTCAGCTTCAGCTTCAGGTCATCGGCCTGGAACTGCTTTTCGCCGGTGAAGGGCCAGTAAAGCTGCTTGCTGACAACCTCAAGATTGAGCGGCAGCCCGGCTTCCGCCAGCTGCGTTTGTGCGCGCAGGACCATGTCCACCGGGCCGGAGAGATTCACCCCGACGTCCAGCTTATCGCGCAGCGCCCCGCCCACTTTGACCTTCACCTTTTCGCCTTTCAGCGGATCGATGTTGAGGGCACTGTTAAGCGTAATGTCCACCGGCCAGTTGTCGCGCAGCAGGGCATTCCCCGACGCATTCACCGAGCCCTGATTGGTGTCGATATCCAGCGCGTCGAGCTTCATGTTGCCGTCAATGCTGCTGACTTTCAGCAGCATGTTATAGACCGTCAGATCGGTATCGCCGGTCAGGCGCAGCTGCTCGCCTTTGAACTCCTCGATGTTGAGATTTAGTGGCAGATGAACGTCGGTCATTTCCGGCAGCACAGGCTTCGAGAAGAGATCTTTCAGCGTTTCGCCCAGCGGCTTTTCTTCCGGCTGCGGATTCTGGATCTTCGGCTCGACGATCTCTTCCTGCGCCACGTCGGCCACCTTCGGCAGCGCGATCAGCAATCCCTGCAGGGACGTCGGCGTCAGGGTGAGGTTTTTCTCCTGCCAGCGCAGGCCGGAGGTGAAATCCATCACGGACACGGTAGTGTCGTCGATTTTGATATTGACGTTATCGAGCGCGACCCGATAGAGCGCGATCGGGTACGGCGTGGAGAGATTCAGCGGGCCGCTGTCCTCCTCCTCGACCGGCGCAGACTTCGGCATTTTTTTCGAATCTATCGCCACGTTGACGTCTTTTAGCGCCAGATCGTTGACGCAGAGCTTGCTGTCACGCAGGCAGCCCAGCTTCACCGCCAGGTGGAACTCCCCGGCGTTCACCGCCACGCCCGGCTGCTCGTAGCGGATGTTCTTCAGACGCAGATCGCGCCAGCCGCCCGTAACCTGGCCAATCTCCAGCCCCGGCACCCAGCGGTTCGCAGCGTTAAACAGCAGATGCAGCCCGGTCGTCGTTCCCACCAGAAACGCCACCGTACCGAGCAGCAGCACGATAAAAATCAGCACCCCGAGGCTTATTTTCTTCCATAAACTCATAATTCAGGCCCCAGACCGATGTAAAACTGTAATCCGTGTTCATCTTTGTCGCCGACAGGCACGGCGAAGTCGAGCTTGATGGGTCCGACTGGAGACTGCCAGCGTACGCCCACGCCCGCGCCGGTTTTAAAGTCGCTGCGGCGGATATCGTTCACCGCTTCACCGCCGTCAACAAACATGGCGCCCCACCACTTTCCGCTGACGTTGTACTGATACTCCAGCGATCCCGTCGCCAGTTTTGACGCACCGGTCAGCTGGCCCTTTTCGTTCTCAGGTGAGATCGATTTGTACTTATACCCACGAATGCTGCGGTCGCCCCCGGCGAAGAAGCGCAGATCCGGCGGAACGCGCTCGAAGTCTCCCGTTTCAATCCAGCCGAGATTGCCGCGCATCACAAAGCGGTGTTTGTCATACAGCGTGCGGATCCAGACGTTTTGCGCCTGCAGGACGGAGAAGTCCACGTCGGAGCCCCAGGCGGAGTTGGAATAATCGATCGAGTAGCGCTGTGAGTCGCCCCAGGTCGGCATCAGGCCCCCGCGCGAGCGGGTACGGCTGATCATCACGCCCGGATAAAGCAGCATGGTGGTATTGGTGACGTTGGCCTGGGTAAAGTGGTCCAGGCTCCAGCGCAGGTTAATGGCGCGCTGCCAGCCGCTGGAGAGATCCCAGAAGCGTGAGACCGCAAGCGTCGTAGAGTCCTGCTTGGTGTCGTTCAAGTCGGTGCGCTTAAAACCGCCCTGCAGAAGGTAATATTGCTCAAGCGGATTTTTCAGCAGCGGCATTTTGTAGCTGAAATCCAGCTGCTGCTCGGGCGCAGAGAGGCTCAGGCTGGTGGTCAGGCTGTGACCGTACGAGTTCATCCACGGTTTTTTCCACGAGGTTCTCACGCGTGGTCCAACATCCGTCGAGTAGCCAACACCGGTCTCAATGGTGTTCTCGGTGCGCGGCGAGACAACGCCATGCAGCGGCAACACCTTGGTTTTGCGAGACTTCTCAAATTCCGGTGCGACAACTACGGAGTTAAACCAGCCGGTAGCGGAGAGGCGTCGGTTCAGCTCTCCGAGATCGCTCGACTGGTAGTAATCCCCTTTTTTGAAAGGCACGAGGTTTTGCAGGTACTCTTCGCGAATTTGCGAACCTTCAAACGTCACGTCGCCAAAGCGGTAGCGCTCTCCACTGTCGTAGTCGATATCCCAGAAGGCCTGACGTCTCTCCAGCGCAATGCCCAGCTGGCTTTTATTGAACTGGCTGTCAAAGTAGCCCTTACGCAGGGAAACGTTCGTCAGCTCTTTTTTGAAATGGTCGTAGTCACCGTGGTTAAGCACGGTACCGATTTTCGGCCGCGTGCTGAGCAGGTCCAGATAATCCCGGTCGGTACGCGCCCCGCCGCGCAGGATGACGTTCGTACCGCCAATCAGTACCGGCTCACCCGGCGAAACGCGGGCAATAAGGACCTGGCGCCCCTTCTTTGGCGGCGGGCGGAGATCGAAATCAATGGTGGGTTCGTAATACCCCAGCGCTTTCAGCCCTTCACGGATGGCGTCATCCACGCGCGCGCGAAAACGCCGGTCCGGCGTCACCTCATCACTCTGGATGGTCGACAACTGCGCACGCACGTTTTTTTGTAGCGCCCCGGATAACCCCTCAACCTGCAAACGGACATTCGCCGCGCTGGCAATCCCGCTTGTCAGCAACACACTGACTAAACATAACTGGCGGATTTTTGTCACGTTTTCTCCTGAATATCCCTGTTTCCACCCTGGAAGCAAATGAAGTGCCGCTCCGCGGCAAAATACGGCCTGTGGCCAAAAACCCGAATCGCGGGTTGAAAATGGGTGTAACACCCAAATATTTCTTATGATTAAATCTAGACTGATTCAGCGCATTTATTGTGTTCAATTAAACGCTTCGTGACAACCTTAACTGAAACATCGCACCCCGGGAGGCCCCATCGTGAGTTTATTCGACAAAAAGCATCTGGTTTCACAAGCTGATGCATTACCGGGACGCAACACCCCTATGCCTGTGGCGACCTTACACGCCGTCAATAACCACTCCATGACCAACGTGCCGGAGGGAATGGAAATCGCCCTGTTCGCCATGGGCTGTTTCTGGGGCGTTGAGCGCCTCTTCTGGCAACTCCCCGGCGTTTACAGCACGGCGGCTGGCTACACGGGCGGTTACACGCCGAATCCTACCTATCGCGAAGTCTGCTCCGGCGAAACCGGGCATGCGGAAGCGGTGCGCGTGGTCTATGACCCTGCGGTAATCAGCTACGAACAGCTGCTGCAGGTCTTCTGGGAGAACCACGACCCGGCGCAGGGCATGCGTCAGGGCAACGACCACGGCACACAGTATCGCTCGGCCATTTATCCGCTCACGCCGGAGCAAGATGCCGCCGCGCGCGCCAGCCTTGAGCGTTTCCAGCAGGCCATGCGTGAAGCGGGCGACACGCGCGAGGTGACGACCGAAATCACCACCGCGAAACCGTTCTACTATGCCGAGGACGATCACCAGCAGTATCTGCATAAAAACCCGTACGGCTACTGCGGCATCGGAGGCATCGGCGTCTGCCTGCCGCCACAGCTGGCCTGATACCTACCCAGCGCCACGCGAGCCGCGTGGCGCTCAAAGAAGCGACAGCGTTGTCTCATAGCTTAACATCCATCCACCAGCCGCCCCCGCCAGCCATCTTCGCCAAATTGTGACCTCTGGCAGATTTACATCTCTTTACGCTATACTACCCGCTGAAATAATCGGCTCAACGCTACGAGCTGATTTTCAATGTGTTTTCACACAAATGGTATCAACTCCCCTTCTGAGGATCTGGCGATAAGCCGGATAAACTATGTTAAACAGTATTTTAGTAATACTTTGTCTGATTGCCGTCAGCGCGTTTTTCTCGATATCTGAGATCTCGCTGGCCGCGTCCCGTAAAATCAAACTGAAGCTGCTTGCCGATGAAGGCAACATCAATGCCACCCGCATCCTGAAAATGCAGGAAAACCCCGGGATGTTCTTCACCGTGGTGCAGATTGGCCTCAACGCGGTCGCCATTCTCGGCGGTATCGTGGGTGATGCGGCGTTTTCCCCGGCGTTTTATAGTCTGTTTGTTAAGTACATGTCCGTTGAACTGGCCGAACAGCTCAGCTTTATCCTCTCCTTCTCGCTGGTAACCGGCCTGTTCATCCTCTTTGCAGACCTGACTCCGAAACGCATCGGTATGATTGCGCCAGAAGCTGTGGCTTTGCGTATCATCAACCCGATGCGCTTCTGTCTGTACGTGTTTCGTCCGCTGGTGTGGTTCTTCAACGGCCTGGCGAACGTGATTTTCCGCATCTTTAAGCTGCCTATGGTGCGTAAAGACGACATCACCTCTGACGACATCTATGCGGTAGTAGAAGCCGGCGCGCTGGCCGGGGTGCTGCGCAAGCAGGAGCACGAGCTGATTGAGAACGTATTCGAACTGGAATCCCGTACCGTGCCGTCTTCCATGACGGGCCGTGAAAGCATTATCTGGTTCGATTTACATGAAGATGAGCAGAGCCTGAAGAACAAAGTGGCGCAGCATCCGCACTCTAAGTTCCTGGTCTGTAATGAGGATATTGACCACATCATCGGTTACGTCGACTCCAAAGACCTGCTGAACCGCGTGCTGGCAAACCAGAGCCTGGCGCTTAACAGCGGCGTGCAGATCCGTAACACCCTGATTGTGCCGGACACCCTGACGCTCTCAGAAGCGCTGGAAAGTTTCAAAACCGCTGGGGAAGACTTCGCGGTTATCATGAACGAATACGCGCTGGTGGTGGGTATTATCACCCTGAACGACGTGATGACCACGCTGATGGGCGACCTGGTTGGCCAGGGGCTGGAAGAGCAGATTGTTCAGCGTGACGATAATTCATGGCTGATTGATGGCGGCACGCCGATTGAAGACGTGATGCGCGTGCTGGATATCGACGAGTTCCCGCAGTCCGGTAACTACGAGACCATCGGCGGCTTTATGATGTTTATGCTGCGTAAGATCCCGAAACGTACCGACTCGGTGAAGTTCTCCGGCTACAAGTTTGAGGTGGTGGATATTGATAACTACCGCATCGACCAGCTGCTGGTGACGCGCATCGACAACAAACCGACCGTACTGGTGCCAAAGCTGCCGGACGCGGAAGAGAAGGTGTCGGCGTAAGATTCTGGCCCCACAAACATCAACGGCTCCCATTGGGAGCCGTTTTTTTAACTACTGCATAGCACGTTGGTTAAGCCATCTCAGTCTGCAGACGCATAACCTGACGGTTGACTTCGGACATCACAGACAGGTGCTGTTTGTCCTTCACTTTTGGGACAAGGATCTTGCCCTTATCAAACTCAAAAGCGCCAACATCCTTGATATACAACCGTCCACGGAACAGGATCTTCACGTACTTCGCCACCTGAAGCGGGTTGTAGCGTTGGAAAATTTTCATTCTTGTATCTCCTGCGAATCATACGCTCTTGCGGTGCCACAATCGGCCCGACTGTCCTGAGCGCAAATTTTAATGCCCAATGACTATAGACCAGAACTACGGTGTTACCCAGTGTGCATAAGTTTATTTACCGTTTGATTACAATTATTCAGAATAATCTTTGCAAAGCGTGACCGGGCGCAGTATAAGCCGTCGTTTTTTCATGGATATGTGCGTTCGCCCGCAAACTGGCATCCGGATTGCGGGAAAACCACATTGATCGCACTTATGATTAAAAGCGCAAGACCAAGTGGTCGGATCACCTGCAAACAATAAGGAAACGCCATGACCCTACGTAATATCCTTGCAGCAGCCTGTCTGCTGCTGCCCCTGTGGGCTTCCGCTCACAACATTGAAAAAGGACAACGTGTACCGCCAGTCGGCATTGCTGACCGGGGAGAATTGATTCTCGACAATGATAAGTTTAGCTACAAACCCTGGAATAGCGCGCAGCTCGCGGGCAAAGTGAGAGTTGTACAACATATTGCCGGTCGTACATCCGCAAAAGAGAAAAATGCCAACCTGGTGGAAGCGATCAAGGCCGCAAAATTCCCTCACGACCGCTACCAGACGACCACCATTGTTAACACCGACGACGCCATTCCGGGCTCCGGAATGTTTGTGCGCTCCAGTCTTGAGAGCAATAAAAAGCTCTACCCGTGGTCGCAGTTTATCGTCGACAGCAACGGCGTAACCCGTAAGGCCTGGCAGCTGGAGGAAGAGAGCTCCGCGATTATCGTGCTGGATAAAGAGGGCCGCGTACAGTGGGCGAAAGACGGCGCGTTAACCCAGGAAGAGGTGCAGCAGGTTGTCGACCTGCTGCATAAGCTGCTGGCTCAGTAGATAGAGACGCGGAAGCCGGGGTTGAGGAAGGATTCACGCGGGGTATAGTCAAGCGGCTTGCCCTGCCAGTCATGAACATGCGCCCCGGCGGCCGCGGCAACGGCATGACCTGCCGCGGTATCCCAGACGTTGGTTGGCCCAAAGCGAGGGTAGAGCTGCGCATGGCCTTCCGCCACCAGGCAGAATTTCAGCGATGAGCCAATCGAGGTGGTCTGGTGTTCACCCAGCTGCTGCAGGTACTCCTGCAGTTCGTTGTCGCTGTGCGAGCGGCTAATCACCACCAGCGGCGGACGCGCATCGCGCACCTGGATCTGCTTGCGCACGCCGCACTCTTCCTTCCACGCCTTCCCTTCTGCAGCGCTGTACATCACCTTCATTACCGGCGCGTAGACCACGCCCAGCACCGCTTTGCCCTTCTCAATCAGGGCGATATTGACGGTGAATTCACCGTTGCGCTTGATGAACTCTTTTGTCCCGTCCAGCGGATCGACCAGCCAGTAGCGCTGCCAGTGCTGGCGCTCGTCCCAGCTTTGCGGCGCTTCTTCTGACAGAACGGGGATGTCCGGCGTTAAGGCCTGTAACCCTTTCAGGATCACCTTATGCGCCGCGATATCCGCCGCCGTGACCGGAGAGTCGTCGGCTTTGCTGACCACCTCCATAGGTTTACTGCCGTCATACACCTGCATGATGGCATCTCCCGCATCCCGTGCGAGCTGACAAATTTTATCTAGCATTTTCCACCTCTTTGTTAACGCAGTGAGGTTAACTCTTTGTTTTAGTTATATCGTAATGTGAACAATTCCGCTATCTGTGAAGCAATTCCGGTTTCAGGCTACTTTTTTCTGTCAGGATTCACATTTCTGTAAGCAACAAGCTATAGATACATACTCTTTTGTGCTCTGCATCGAAAAAAGGACTCCTCTGATGATTAAGTTTAGTGCAACGCTTCTGGCGACGCTGATTGCAGCGAGCGCGCAGGCGGCGACGGTAGATCTGCGTATTCTGGAAACGACCGATCTGCACAGCAACATGATGGACTTCGACTACTACAAAGATACCCCGACGGAAAAATTCGGCCTGGTACGCACGGCAAGCCTGATCGATGCGGCGCGTGGCGAAGTGAAAAACAGCGTGCTGGTCGACAATGGCGATCTGATTCAGGGCAGTCCGCTCGGGGATTACATGGCGACCAGGGGGCTGAAAAAAGGCGAGATCCATCCTGTTTATAAAGCGATGAACACCCTGGACTATACCGTCGGCAACCTCGGTAACCACGAATTCAACTACGGTCTGACATACCTGCACGATGCGCTCGCTGGTGCGAAATTCCCGTACGTTAACGCCAATATCATCGACGTTAAGACCCAAAATCCGCTCTTTACCCCTTATCTGATTAAAGAGACAAACGTCGTCGACCAGGACGGTAAAAAACAGACGCTGAAAATCGGCTATATCGGCTTTGTGCCGCCGCAGATCATGACGTGGGATAAAGCCAACCTCGACGGCAAAGTGACCGTTAACGACATCACCGAAACCGCGCGAAAATACGTGCCGGAAATGCGCGAAAAAGGCGCCGATCTGGTAGTCGTTGTCGCCCACTCGGGTCTCTCCGCCGATCCGTATCAGGCCATGGCAGAAAATTCCGTTTACTATCTGAGTGAAGTTCCGGGCGTCGACGCGATCCTGTTCGGCCACGCCCACGCGGTCTTCCCGGGCAAAGATTTCGCCAGCATCAAAGGGGCGGACATTGAGAAAGGGACGCTCAACGGCGTGCCGTCGGTGATGCCGGGCATGTGGGGCGACCATCTTGGCGTGGTGGATCTGGTGCTGAATAACGACGGCGGCAGCTGGAAGGTGACGCAGTCAAAAGCCGAAGCGCGCCCGATTTACGACGCTTCGGCTAAAAAATCTCTGGCGGCGGAAGATAAAAAACTGGTCGACGTGCTAAAGCACGATCACGACGCCACGCGCGAATTCGTCAGCAAGCCGATCGGCAAATCCGCCGACAACATGTACAGCTTCCTGGCGCTGGTGCAGGATGACCCGACCGTTCAGGTCGTCAACATGGCGCAGAAAGCCTATGCCGAACACTTTGTGCAGGGCGATCCGGATCTGGCAAAACTGCCGGTTCTGTCAGCCGCTGCGCCATTCAAGGTGGGCGGACGTAAGAACGACCCGGCAAGCTATGTTGAAGTCGAAAAGGGCCAGCTGACCTTCCGTAACGCCGCCGATCTCTACCTCTACCCGAACACGCTGGTGGTGGTAAAAGCGACGGGCCAGGAGGTGAAAGAGTGGCTGGAGTGCTCTGCCGGACAGTTTAACCAGATTGACCCGCACAGCAGTAAGCCGCAGTCGCTGATTAACTGGGACGGCTTCCGTACCTATAACTTCGACGTGATCGACGGCGTGAACTACCAGATTGACGTCACCCAGCCGGCGAAATATGACGGCGAGTGTCAGGCGATCAACTCGCAGGCGGAGCGCATCAAAAACCTGACCTTCAACGGCAAGGCGATTGACCCGAATGCCACCTTCCTGGTCGTGACCAATAACTACCGCGCCTACGGCGGTAAGTTTGCTGGTACGGGAGATAGCCACATCGCCTTTGCCTCGCCGGACGAGAACCGCTCGGTGCTGGCGGCGTGGATCAGCGCGGAGTCGAAGAAGGCGGGCGAAATTCATCCGGCAGTGGACAACAACTGGCGTCTCGCGCCGATCCACAGCGATACGAAACTGGATATCCGCTTCGAAACGTCGCCATCCGATAAGGCAGCCGCGTTTATCAAGGATAAAGCCCAGTATCCGATGAAGAAGGTCGCAACGGATGATATTGGGTTCGCGATTTATCAGGTGGATTTGAGCAAGTAAAAACAAAACGGCGGCATGCGTTGCCGTTTTTCGTGTTTGTTCCCTCTCCCTGTGGGAGAGGGTCAGGGTGAGGGCATCAGGCCGCATATATCCGGCGTTTAAGCCGCACGATCGTCCCTGTTCGCCATCACCTTCGGCGTATTCACCTCAATCCAGTCCGCCAGCGCGGCGACTTTCTCGCTGACCTCAATCCCCAGCGGGGTCAGGCTATACTCTACGTGCGGCGGCACCACCGGATACGACATGCGATCGACAAACCCGTCCAGCTCCAGCGCCTGGAGTGACTGGGACAGCATCTTTTCGCTCACCCCGCCCATTTTACGGCGCAGATCGCTAAAGCGATGCGTACCCTGGCGCAGGGCCAGCAGAATCAGGACACCCCAGCGGCTGGTGACGTGTTTGAGCACTTCGCGTGAAGGGCACTGTTCCGCGAAAAGATTGCCATCGCGCACGAGTTCGCTGAGCGTCGGTATCGTTGTTTTCATACTTACCTTTTTGTACGTACTTACTAAAAGTTAGCTATGGTGCTAGTGTGCCACAACACCAGACAAACACGAAGGAGATTCATCATGATCGCGATTACCGGCGCTACCGGCCAGCTTGGCCATCTCGTTATCGAACAGCTGCTGAAAACCGTACCGGCCAGCCAGATTGTGGCCATCGTACGTAACCCGGCGAAAGCGCAGGCCTTAAGCCAGCAGGGAATTGTGGTTCGTCAGGCGGACTACACGGATGAAGCCGCATTCACCGCCGCGCTGAGCGGCGTGGATAAGCTGCTGCTGATCTCTTCCAGCGAAGTCGGCCAGCGCGCGACCCAGCACCAGAACGTCATTAACGCCGCCAAAACGGCTGGCGTGAAATTTATCGCCTACACCAGCCTGCTGCATGCGGACAACTCCCCACTGGGCCTGCACGTTGAACACGTTGCCACTGAAAAAGCGCTGGCGGCGTCCGGCATTCCTTATGCCCTGCTGCGCAACGGCTGGTATACCGAAAACTACCTGGCGAGCGCGCCGCCTGCGCTGGAACACGGCGTGTTTATTGGTGCGGCAGGCGAAGGCAAAATTGCCTCTGCCACCCGTGCAGACTATGCCGCGGCGGCAGCGAAAGTGATCGCAGAAGAGGGCCACGCGGGCAAGATCTATGAACTAGCGGGCGACCAAGGCTGGACGCTGAGCGAACTGGCGGCAGAACTCAGCAAACAGAGCGGGAAGCCGGTAGCCTATCAGAATCTCAGTGAAGCGGATTTTGCCGCCGCGCTGAAAAGCGTCGGCCTGCCTGCCGGGCTGGCAGATATGCTGGCGGACTCCGATGTGGGTGCGTCCAAAGGGGGACTCTTTGACGATAGCCATACGCTGAGCAAACTGATCGGGCGCGCAACGACGCCGCTGGCGCAGAGCATTAAAGCTATTCTGTAACTGCCTGAGCGTTTTTTCCTGCGGCCGGGTCATTCATCTTACCCGGCACGCTATGCTGCGCAAAAATAAGGTGCCTGAGAAAATACAGGCACCTTATTTTATTAATATTAAAAACAGAGATAACGAATAAAAGTCCGGGTATTGTTTATCCGTCGCGTACGTTATCGGCTTTTCAAATCCGGGAATGGTGATGCCATTCATATCAATCTTAATATCTTCCTCATTTATTCCCTGCTGTCCGAACAGATAAATGACATTGAGTTCACCCTGCGACGCCGCCTCGTCGTACGCGTTAGCCTGACGTCGCACCTGGCGGTTACTCTGCTGATATTCCGCAAACACAGCGTCCCCATAGCGTTTGCGCAACCATTGATGGGTAAGCTTTGGCGAGTAAACCACCCCCGTGGCATTATTACCGCCAAAGCCTTTTGAATTAATAAAGGCGATTTGTCCCTGGTCTTCCTCTAATTTGCAGTCCTGAAGAGGAATGGCTAAGCGCGCGTTGTTCACCTGCGGCGCGATGTGGGACACGCTTTTAATTCCCGGTAAAATGCCATAGCGGAAGACGCCGAGGCAGCTGATGAGCTGGTCGCCGCTGGCGGGTCCCAGGGAGTGACCGAGATACGATTTCACCGCCGTCACCGGCCAGTCGCGGATCGCAAAGGCTTGCGCAACGCGGTCAAAAATATCGGCCTCGGAGACGCAATTCTTCGGCGTGCTTGAACCGTGCGCCTGAATAAACGATCCCTTTTGCACCGCTTCCATTCCGACCATCGACACTGCCGAAGCCACGGCTTTCGCCATGGTGATGTAGTTCCCCGGTCCCGGTGAGGCAATAGAACGCTTAAAGCCGTCAGCGTTGATAAAGACATTCCCCACCGAACCATGGATCTCTGCCCCAAGCTGCAGCGCCAGCTCGTCGTCCATTAACACGACATACTGGCTGGATTCTGCGATCACAAAACCACAGCTGTCGCCAAAAGGACGGCTGCTGCTGCGCCAGCCGGGCGTTTCCGTTTCATCAATATGCTTAAGCTTGCTCTCCGTTGCCGGGGCGCCCATGGCGTCGAATCCTTCAATCACTTCGGAGGTGACCGGCGCTTCGGCACTGCCCACAACGGCCACGCGAATGCGCCCCGCTTTGATATCTTCGACTGCCGCATTGAGGTTATACAGAAACGTGGCGCACGCCCCCAGCGTGGCGCTGGTATGGCCAACGCTACCCAGCACATACGCATTGAGGAAATCAGCGCACATGCTGTTCAGGCCCAGCGGACACTGTTTGGCGCTGACGCGCTGGCCTTTCAGGCGCGACTGGAGCATACCGCCAAAGCCATAATCGTCGAGCTGTCCCATGATATTGCCCGAATAGACCCCGAGCTGATCCGGCGCGATCGCTGCCTGTATCTCGCGCCACGGGATCCCCAGAGCGTTGATGGCGTCCGATGCCCCGACAATCGCCATTTGTAACGCCCGCGGATGGAACTGCGAATTGTAATGGTCACCCGGCCGGAATCCCTGCGGCAGCAAACCTGCAGCCTGAACCTCCGTGCGCAACAACGCCTCAATTTTACAGTCCATCTCTCCCTGAACGGTAATACGCACGCGCCGATCCGCTAATTCCTCAACCTGCCATCCCGCCGGTAAGGGATGCGGTAACTGTCTGGCAGAGATATTAAAGCTGAATCCTTCTTCGCCAGAAACCATATTCAATTTTGCATGGCTGGTGATAGCATCGACATCAAAATAGTCGCGCGTAATTATTCTGATAAGGGTTCCTTCCAGCGTCTCGTCTTTTATCTTCGCGGCAGCCTGAGCGGGCGTAAATCTTTTACCTGAAATGTCGCAATACCCACCTTCATAATATTTAAGCACGCCCATCAGAATAGCTAACGATAATAACGTCTCCTGCCTTTCCTCTTCCGATAATGAATTAATAATCATTCGGCGAAATGCATGATGAAAAGAACTACGACCAGCTGGACTATAGCCGCCAAAATCCGTTATTACGGGTAATTTCACCATAATTCATCCTTTAGTGGTCGTGGATTTATATTGTGCAAATGCGATAATTTCAGATATTAGTTTACAAATTACCGACAAAAGCTAATATGAAAATCCAGCCAAAATGCTGACTTTTTTGGCCAGGGCAACGATGAGTCACCAAAAATAATAGTCAAAACAGGTATTAATCGAAAATGACAAATACACAAATTGGATTTGTGTTATGTGAACGCATGCTAAGTTCCGGTCTCAGTCTGCCGATTGAAATGTGGAAAGCCGCAGCCAGCAGCTATTTAGCCGAGCAAAAAACAACATCCCACGCAGACACGCACAAAACGGAGACATCTGCGTTCAGGCTCTGTCGTCCGGAGAATATACTGAAAGTTCATACTATTGGCATAAATAACGAGCCCATCCTGACGCAAAGTGGCTTTAGCATTACCGCCGATACTACGCTTGCCGCAGACAGGCACTATGACGTTATCTATCTTCCTGCCCTGTGGCGCAACCCTCGAGCAGTGGTCAGACAAAAGCCTGAACTTCTGAAATGGTTGACCGAGCAGGCTGTGCGAGGAACTCGTATCGCCGCTGTCGGAACGGGCTGCTGTTTTCTGGCGGAGTCGGGATTGCTCAACGGAAAGCCCGCCACCACCCACTGGCACTACTTCAAACAATTCTCGCGCGACTACCCCAGCGTAAAATTACAAACCAAACATTTTCTCACGCAGGCCGAAAATATTTACTGTGCCGCCAGCGTTAAGGCCCTGTCAGATCTGACGATTCATTTTATCGAAACGATATACGGGAAACGTGTGGCCACACATACACAACGGACATTTTTCCATGAAATTCGTAGTCAGTTTGATCGCCAGTGTTACAGTGAAGAAAACAAACCGCATCCGGATGAAGATATTGTTCAAATTCAAACCTGGATAAAAGCCAACTGCGCCTCGGATATATCCATGCAGAATCTTGCCGATATGGCTGGCATGAGTTTGCGCAACTTCAACCGTCGCTTTAAAAATGCCACCGACATATCCCCCCTGCAGTATTTATTAACCGCCAGAATTGAATCCGCCATGACAATGCTGCAATCCACCAATCTGTGCATTCAGGAGATCGCCAATGCGGTGGGATATCAGGATATTGCGCACTTTAATCGCCAGTTTAAGCATAAAACAACGGTTTCACCGGGGGATTACCGTAAGACCGTCCGGGCAAAGATGTTTAGTGCATAAACGCCGGTCATCTCTGATAATGAAAAGATGACCACGAGGAGGTTCAACGTGCAAGGCGTACCGGAACAGTTTAATGATGAAAGAGACAGCGCGCGCTTTCGCCATCTGGCGCAGCTGCCGGGCCTGGAGCTGTACCACGCGCACATTTCTGACTACGCCTTTGAGCCTCACACCCATGAAGCCTTCGGGATCGGCACGATTGAAACCGGTGCCGAACGCTTTCGCTATCGCGGTACCCAGCATCTCGCGGCGGAAAAATCCGTCGTTACCATGAACCCGGACGAGATCCACACCGGTGAATCCGCCACCGAGGGCGGCTGGCGCTACCGGATGGTCTATATCGAACCCGATCTGCTTGAAGAGGTGACCGGCCTCAGCCACTGGTGGTTTAGCGACGTGACCCGCCATGACCCGTTGCGCTCACACCAAATCGGCAGGCTGATTTACGGCCTGTGGCACACGGACGATCCGCTTGTGCAAAAAGGATTACTGCTGGATCTGATTGAGACCTTCCAGCCGCTGGCCCATCACGCGCCGGTGATTCAGGAGGGCGCGCACCGCTTCGAACGCGTACGCGAGTACCTGCACGACAACTACATGCACCCCCTGACGCTTGACGAGCTGGCCAGCGTCGTTTCGCTCAGCCCGTATCATTTTCAGCGCCAGTTCAAAGCCCATTTTCACGTGACGCCGCATCAGATGCTGATGGCCATTCGCCTCTGGCGCGCCAAAGCATTCCTCACGCACGGCATGCCCGCCGCAGAGGTCGCCGCCGCAACCGGGCTGACCGATCAGTCGCATCTCACCCGCGCGTTTACCCGCCGCTACGGCATTACGCCCGTGCGCTACCAGAAGCAAGTCATCCGGCGCTAATGCGCAATCTCATACAATACGCGCGTATTTTCCCCTCCTACACTGCATACAGCGTAAATACCTGTGGATGGAAAAATGATTAGTGGAGTGTTGTATGCCCTGCTGGCCGGGATGATGTGGGGTCTGATTTTCGTCGGCCCGCTGATCGTGCCCGAGTATCCGGCAATATTGCAGTCGACCGGACGTTATCTGGCGCTGGGGCTGATTGCCCTGCCTCTGGCGTGGCTGGGACGCGCGCGCTTGCGTCAGCTCAGCCGTCAGGACTGGGCCACCGCGCTGGCGCTGACCATGATGGGCAATCTTATCTATTACGTTTGCCTCGCGAGCGCCATTCAGCGTACCGGTGCGCCGGTATCGACCATGATTATCGGCACGCTGCCGGTCGTCATCCCCGTCTTTGCTAACCTGCTCTACAGCCAGCGCGATGGCAAACTGGCGTGGTCTAAAATGGCGCCGGCGCTGGTATGCACCGCCGTGGGGCTGGTATGCGTCAATATTGCCGAGCTGCGTCACGGGCAGGCGGATGTTGACCTGTGGCGTTACGGCTCTGGCATTGTGCTGGCGTTCATTTCCGTGGCGTGCTGGGCATGGTATGCCCTGCGCAACGCGCGCTGGCTGCGGGAGAACCCGGACAAGCATCCGATGATGTGGGCGACGGCGCAGGCGCTGGTCACGCTGCCCGTCTCGCTGGTGGGCTATGCCGGGGCGTGCATCTGGTTAGGCCATCAACTGCCAGACTTCGCCCAGCCCTTCGGGCCAAGACCCTGGGTGTTTATCGGTCTGATGGTTGCGATTGCGGTGCTGTGCTCATGGGTGGGCGCGCTGTGCTGGAACATTGCCAGCCAGAAGCTGCCAACGGTGATTTTAGGGCCGCTGATTGTCTTCGAAACCCTGGCCGGACTGCTTTATACCTTCCTGATGCGTCAGAGCGTGCCGCCGCTATTTACGGCCTGCGGGATCGCGCTGCTGGTGGTGGGAGTGGTGATGGCGGTAAGAGCGAAGCCGGAAAAACCGAGGGTCGTTCCGGCGTCGGAGGTGTAAGCATTGCCCAGCGGCGCTGCGCTTGCAGGGCCTACAAAATCGTAGGCCCGGTAAGGCGTAACCGCCACCGGGCAAGTCCTTAAAACGTTTCCCAGTTCCCTTCAGACGCCGCCGCTACGGGCTGCGCTTTGGGCACATAGGTTTTCACCGGCGCCGCTTTGACCGCCTGGTTGCGGGTGATTTTGAACACCGCCACCGCTTCGTTCAGGCGTGCAGCCTGATCTTCCAGCGCCGCCGCCGCGGCCGCAGACTCCTCCACCAGCGAGGCGTTCTGCTGGGTCACGCGGTCCATTTCGGCTACCGCCTGGCCCACCTGATCGATACCACGGCTCTGCTCGTCAGAGGCCGAGGCAATTTCACCCATGATGTCGGTGACGCGGGTGACCGCATTGACGATCTCCGCCATCGTCTCCCCGGCTTCGTTAACCAGCTGGGAGCCCGCGTTCACGCGCTCGCCGGAATCATCGATCAGCGCTTTGATCTCTTTCGCCGCCTGGGCGCTGCGCTGGGCGAGAGTGCGCACTTCCCCAGCCACAACCGCAAAACCACGGCCCTGCTCGCCCGCGCGCGCCGCTTCCACCGCCGCGTTCAGCGCCAGAATGTTAGTCTGGAAGGCAATACCGTCGATCACGTTAGTAATTTGCGCGATTTTACTGGAGCTGGTGGCGATTTCGTCCATTGTACGCACCACGCCTTCCACCACGTTACCGCCCTTCTTCGCCGTTGAGGAGGCGTCCAGCGCCAGACGGGACGCCTGACGCGCGTTATCGGCGTTCTGCTTCACGGTTGCCGTCAGCTGTTCCATGCTGGCTGCCGTCTCTTCCAGAGACGCGGCCTGCTGCTCGGTACGGGAAGAGAGATCGTTGCTGCCGGCAGAAATTTCACCGGCACCAGTGTAAATCGTATCTGCGCCTTCACGCACCACGCCCACGGTGTTCGCCAGCGAGGTCTGCATCTCCTGAACGTTGCGCGCCAGGATAGCCATTTCGTTCTTACCTTCAGCCTGAATCGGCTGGGTTAAATCCCCTGCCGCAATGGCGCGAATATGGTTAATCACCTCTTCCAGAGGCAGCAGCAGCACGCGGCGCATGGCTACCCAGCTGGAGATAATCACCACAATCACCAGTAGCATAACCGCAGAGAGGATCCACAGGATGCGCTTGTAGTCGCTTTCATTGTCCTGGATGCCTTTATCGGTAAGCGTTGCCTGCGCTTCACGCCATTCACGGTAAACCGCCTGCATCGCAGTCTGCTTTTGCTCCGCGTTCTGTTTGAACATGTCTTCCAGATTGCCCTGGCTCAGCAGGACGTTCATTTGCGTCAGCGTTGAGGAGTAAATGCGGTACTGCTCCTCCAGACGCTTGGCCAGGTTCTCGTCCAGGCCCGGCGTATTTGGCAGGGCATAGTATTTATCGTAATGGACCTGCGCATCGGCGAGCAGATTTTTCGCCGTGTTGACCAGCTCATTGAGCTGCCCACCGTTAATCTGAGAGGCCATGCTGCTTTGCAGACGCAGCATCCCGCGGTTCAGCGTCACGCGCGCCTGGTTCAGGCTGATCCACGCATCGGTAAACTCCGCCACGTTCTTGCTGGAGAGCTGCGACACGGTGAAATTGTCTTTATCGTTATTCAGCGCGTTGATAAAGATACCCGCGGAAATCACTTGCATGATGCCGAGCACAAGCAGCACCGAAATCAGAAGGGTAATGACTTTTATACGTTTAAACATGCGTTGCCTTTGTTATATGCAGGTTTGTCTGACGTGGATATATCGGCAGGCGCGGCGGGTTGTTTACTGTTTCTACACCTTTAAAAAGTTTCTAAACCACTTTCCTGAGCCCATTCAGAGAGTTAAACGGGGTATTTTTTTGTGATCTACATCTCACTTCCCCCTTCCCTCTAAAGGGTTATAGCGCTGGCTTAAAGATGCATTTAATATGCACCTTATATTATTGATGACGAGGTAACTGCTATGGCCTTTCGCGAACAACCCCTTGGTGAGCTGGCGCTCTCCATTCCTCGCGCTTCTGCGCTGTTTCGTAAATACGATATGGATTACTGCTGCGGCGGTAAGCAAACCCTGGCGCGTGCGGCCTCACGAAAAGAGCTGGACGTTGAGGTGATTGAATCAGAGCTGGCGCTGCTGGCCCAGCAGCCCGTCGACAAAGACTGGCGAGCCGCCCCACTCGCTGAAATCATCGACCATATCATCGTGCGTTACCATGACCGTCACCGTGAGCAGCTGCCGGAACTGATCCTGCAGGCAACCAAAGTTGAGCGCGTCCATGCCGACAAACCGTCCGTACCGCGCGGTCTGGCGAAATACCTGACCCTGCTGCACGAAGAGCTTTCCAGCCACATGATGAAAGAAGAGCAGATCCTCTTCCCGATGATTAAGCAGGGAATGGGAAGCCAGGCGATGGGGCCTATCAGCGTGATGGAAAGCGAGCATGATGATGCAGGCGAACTGCTGGAAGTGATCAAACACACCACCCACAACGTCACGCCGCCGCCAGAAGCGTGCACAACGTGGAAAGCGATGTACAACGGCATTAACGAGTTGATTGACGACCTGATGGAACACATCAGTCTTGAGAACAACGTTCTGTTCCCGCGGGCATTAGCTGGGGAATAAAAAAGGCCGCTGCGGCCTGATGCCCTCACCCCGCCCCTCTCCCACGGGGAGAAGGTGCAAAAACTAAAAACGGCAACCGAAGTTGCCGTTTTGCTTTTACCTTACGCCTGCCATACGTTTCTTACCGATAAACACCCAGCCCAGCCCCAGCGCGATAAACCATAGCGGCGTGACGATGAGTGCCTGACGGGTATCATCTTCCAGCGTCAGCAGAACCAGCACGAAGACGAAGAACGCCATGCACACCCAGCACATCAGCTTGCCCAGCGGCATCTTGTAGATCGACTTCTCATGCAGGTGCGGACGCTGTTTGCGATACACCAGATAGGAACAGAGGATAATGGTCCAGACGAACATAAACAGGATCGCCGAGACCGTGGTAATCATGGTGAACGCGCCAATCACGCTTGGGTTTACGTAGAGCATCACCACGCCGCCCAGCAGGCACATGCAGGAGAAGGTCAACCCTTTTGCCGGTACCGCGCGCTTCGACAGCTTGGCGAACGCGCTCGGCGCCACGCCTTCCTGTGCCAGGCCAAACAGCATACGGCTGGTGGAGAAAACGCCGCTGTTCGCGGAAGACGCCGCAGAGGTCAGCACCACGAAGTTAATCAGGCTCGCGGCGGCAGGCAGGCCTACCAGCACGAACAGCTCAACGAACGGGCTCTTGGTTGGCACCACGGAGCTCCACGGCGTCACGGACATAATGACGATCAGCGCGAAGACGTAGAACATGATGATACGCAGCGGAATAGAGTTAATCGCGCGCGGGAGAGACTTCTCGGGATCTTTGGTCTCCGCTGCCGTCGTGCCCACTAGCTCAATGCCCACGAACGCAAATACCGCGATCTGGAAGCCGGCAAAGAAGCCGCTAATGCCTTTCGGGAACCAGCCGCCGTCATTCCACAGATGGGTAAACGACGCCTGAACGCCCGTTGGTGACTGGAAGTGGGTGAGCACCATCACCAGACCCACGACGATAAGCCCGACAATCGCCACGATTTTGATCATCGCGAACCAGAACTCCATCTCACCGAACATTTTAACGGTGGCGAGGTTCAGACTCAGCAGCAGAACAATGACCACCAGCGAGGCGACCCAGTCCGACAGCCCCGGGAACCAGAACTGCGCGTAGGCGGTAATCGCCACGACGTCCGCCATACCGGTGACGACCCAGCAGAACCAGTAGGTCCAGCCGGTGAAATAGCCCGCCCACGGCCCGAGCAGGTCAGAAGCGAAGTCGCTAAAGGATTTGTATTCGAGGTTCGAGAGCAGCAGTTCACCCATTGCACGCATCACGAAGAAGAGCATAAAACCGATGATCATATAAACGAAGATGATCGACGGCCCGGCGAGACTGATGGTTTTGCCTGACCCCATAAACAACCCGGTACCGATGGCACCCCCAATCGCAATGAGCTGAATATGACGGTTTGTAAGATTGCGCCGTAGCGACTGTTCAGACGTCGCCTCTTCTGTAGCGGCGACTTTGACCTGATCTACCATGTAATTTTCCTGTTTATGCCTGTCTGTGTTGTTAAGGCTCTTCTGGCCTTTAAAAACGTCAAAAAAATGACGGTCCCTTTGTAAGGGTTTATCGATATTAGGTAAGAATCGGCGGGATGAATACTATGATTTAGATATTATGTTAATAATATGTTGAAAGTGAGTGTCATATCACTCATACAGCGCGAAACAGCTCACAAAAATACACGCAACAGTTTCGTTTGCAAGATAAAATGTTGATAACACCGTAACTATAGGTTTATGCACTATTTTCCTCTCCCCAAACGGGGAGAGGAAATAAGAAAATTCGATTACAGAATTTCCAGCAGCTCGACTTCAAAGACCAGGGTGCTGAATGGCGGAATGGACGCGCCAGCGCCGCGCTCGCCGTAGGCCAGGTTATGCGGGATAGTCAGTTCCCATTTGGAACCCACTGGCATCAGGGTCAGAGCTTCAATCCAGCCAGCGATCACGCCGTTAACCGGGAACTCAGCCGGTTCGCCGCGCGCCACGGAGCTGTCGAACACGGTACCGTCGATCAGTTTACCGGTGTAATGCACGCGAACGTGATCGGTACGCGCCGGGATTGCGCCGTCGCCCTGATTGATCACGCGGAACTGCAGACCGGATTCGGTGCTGTTCACGCCTTCACGCTCACGGTTCTCTTCCAGATATTTCACACCTTCGGCCGCCATCTCTTCGAAGCGCGCGCGACGCACGGCGTCAGCACGTTCGTGGATTTCACGCAGCGCACGGTGCACAACGTCTACCGGAACGGCAGGCTGTTTGCCTTCCAGCGCGTCAGCGATACCCGCCACCAGCGCTTCTGGTAACAGACCTTCCAGGCCGGATTCGCTCAGCTGCTGTCCTACCTGCAAGCCGATACCGTAACTTGCCTGCGCTTCGATAGTGTCAAAAGTCGGGGTGGTCATGGGTTTTCCTTCCATCACATTTAAAGTAGCGGGCAGCATATCAGCCATGCCCTTATGGGTAAAACTTTGTCTGAAGTTAAGGTGACAAACCGCGACGAAACAGAAACAATAGAGATAACCAGGATTAATCCCGAACTGATGTCACGGATGTCGGGTTTACTACGCCGTTCAGGCAGTTAGCAAACTATACTTCGGGGCACAGGATAAAAAATACGCGGAGCAGGAGGAGTGCCATGCCCGGGCGATTTGAACTGAAACCTACCCTGGCGAAAATCTGGCAGGCGCCGGACAATTTTCGCATCATGGACCCGCTGCCTCCTCTGCATCGCAGAGGGATCATCATTGGCGCGCTGATGGTGATCGTGGGCTTCCTGCTTCCTTCCGGGGGCGATGATGTCGATACCGCCCCCGTCACCCGCAATGCCCAACTGGACATTCAATCGCAGACGCGGCCGCAGCCTGACGCACAGCCGATGCAAACGCAGCTTGTGACCCCGTCTAACGATCCGGGTCAGGTCGCGCCGGTTGAGCCAGAACCCATTCAGGATGAACAGCCGCAGGATCAAGCTGCCGCCCCGTCTCAGCCTCAGACGCAACAGCCTACCGGCATTGAGCAACAGTGGCGTTCCTATCGCGTAGAGCCGGGCAAAACGCTGGCACAGCTGTTCCGCGACCACAACCTGCCGCCAACCGACGTGTATGCTATGGCGAAGGTGGAAGGTGCGGGTAAACCGCTCAGTAACCTGCAGAATGGACAGATGGTACAGGTTCGCCAGAATGCCAGCGGTGTGGTGACAGGATTAACAATTGATACGGGAAATGGACAACAGGTGCTGTTTACCCGCCAGCCAGACGGCAGTTTCATCAGGGCGCGTTAAGACCTGGATCTGTAAAAAGCAAAACGCCGGCACAAGGCCGGCGTTTCAACGTGAGCAGAGTAAAAAATTACTCAGCTACAACGTTAACAACCAGTTTAGCGAACACTTCGCTGTGAACCTGGAAGTCAACTTCGTGCTCACCAGTGGTACGCAGAACGCCGTTCGGCAGACGAACTTCGCTCTTAGCCACTTTCACGCCTGCTGCAGAAACTGCATCAGCGATATCGCGGGTACCGATGGAACCGAACAGTTTACCTTCGTCGCCTGATTTAGACGCGATGGTAACGGTGCCCAGTGCGTTGATTGCTTCAGCGCGAGCGTTAGCAGCAGCCAGAACGTCAGCCAGTTTGGCTTCCAGTTCAGCGCGACGTGCTTCGAAAAACTCTACGTTTTTCTTGGTAGCTGGAACAGCTTTACCCTGTGGAACCAGGAAGTTACGTGCGTAACCCGCTTTAACGTTAACCTGATCACCCAGGCTGCCCAGGTTTGCTACTTTATCAAGCAGAATAACTTGCATTACCTTATCCTCTTAAAGTCGTATTAATGGACCGTGCCCGATTACTGATGACGATCAGTGTACGGCAGCAGGGACAGGTAGCGAGCGCGTTTGATAGCGCGAGCCAGCTGACGCTGGTATTTTGCACGAGTACCGGTGATACGGCTTGGGACAATCTTACCGCTTTCGGTGATGTAGTTTTTCAGCGTTGCGATATCTTTATAGTCGATCTCTTGAACGCCTTCCGCGGTGAAACGGCAGAACTTGCGACGACGGAAATAACGTGCCATATGGCTAGTCTCCAGAATCTATCAAATCAATCTGCTCGGCATGCAGAACCATTTTGCTCAGGCCGTTCTTTGCCTTGTGGCAAGAGATGAACCCCTGAACGATTACTGCGCTACCGACCGTTAAACTGTGAGTAATGGCCTGGTTTTCGTGTCCGCTAATAATAACGGGCATTTGGCACCACGCCTGCCGGTGAAACCCGGCTTCCTCTTGCACAGAACGATGCTCAAGCACGAACTGGCAATGCGGAATTCCTGATGGACTGACCTTTCGAAGGGGAGCCCTGCATACGATGCCGGACAACGCCAGACGGTTGGTCATCAGAAATTACTCTTCAGAATCCCCAGCATCAGAATCATCTGCGGTTTCGTTTGCGAAATCATCGCGACGCTCACGGCGCTCGTCTTTCGCTTTAACCATCGGAGATGCTTCGGTAACTGCGTTTTTGGTACGCATAACCATGCTGCGGATAACGGCATCGTTGAAGCGGAAGGTAGTTTCCAGCTCATCGATCACTTCCTGCGGCGCTTCAACGTTCATCAGAACGTAGTGTGCTTTGTGCAGTTTGTTGATCGGGTAAGCCAGCTGACGGCGGCCCCAGTCTTCCAGACGGTGGATCGTACCTTCTGCACCAGTGATGGCAGCAGAGTAACGCTCGATCATACCCGGAACCTGTTCGCTCTGGTCAGGATGGACCATAAAAACGATTTCGTAATGACGCATCGAATTGCTCCTTACGGATTATTCAGCCTCCTGTCTGGGTCAGCCGAGGCCCGGGGAGGCAAGGAACGTGTTAAAGGTCGGCTGAAAAATTGACGCGTCATAATACTTGCGCGCCCCTGGAAACTCAAGCTGATTGCACAAATAATTCGCACAAAGCGCGAAGCGGGTCTAAGTGGGTGATTTAAAATTGGTCACACCCGGAAGCGTTGTTTTTTTGAACAACTGCATCAGAAATGGTCACGCATCCCCGCCGGATGAGTGATTACACTTTAATCAGAGATCGCCTGAATTAAAGAAGGAGCATCCCCCCTCTCGCAGCACGTAGTCGTGGAGCGCATATCATGAAAAAAATCGCATTAGCCATAATGGCGGCGCTTTTGCTCAGTGCAAACGCGATGGCAGCCATTAAGATAGACAGCCGACAGGCCAGAAACATGGATGATGTGCAAAGCTTGGGCGTAATTTACATCAATCATAATTTCGCCACGGAAAGTGAAGCAGATCAGGCATTAAACGCAGAAACCGATGCGCAGGGCGCAACCTATTACCACGTGATGTTAACCCGTGAGCCCGGCAGCAACGGCAACATGCACGCCAGTGCAGATATTTACCGATAACGCTTTAACGCTAGCACCAGGAAAGCCAACAACGAGAACATAGCCATAGATGACGTTGCCCCCTGCCCGGGGGCTTTTTTTTGTGAATGGCTCCGGAATACTACCGGTAAAATAACCCCTCAGAGATCCTCCATAAGCGGGAAGATATGGACATCAAAGTCCTGCGCGTTTACAGGTGCTGGCGGAAAAACGCCACCGTGGCGTCGAGCGCCGTTGGCGTGATGCGGTGGCGGACGCCCGGTTCCCACAGGCAGGTCAGATTACCGTCCAGCCCTTCATTCATTAACGCCTGCTGCAGACGGAAGGTTCCCTCAGGCGGGACCACATCATCCGCGTCACCGTGCCACAGCAACAGCGGGCGATCGGCCACGCGCGGCAATGCCCGGGTCACTTCCCACTTTGCCAGCGTCGCGGTCATTTCCGTTAAATCCTGAGGGGGAAAAAGGGTCTTCGCCAGCGACGTAAAATAGCCCGAGCCCATCAGACAGGCGACAGACTTCACTTCAGGATGATGCGTCATAATCCCCAGCGCCGTCATACCGCCCATCGACGCCCCGGCTACCGCCAGACGATTGTCGGCCACCAGCCCTGCCTCATAAAGCGCATCGCGCAGCCCGGAAAACTCGGTCAGACTCCCGTGCAGAATGTGCCAGAACTGCCCCAGCCGCGCCTGTTCATTACCCGTAAAGCGTGCGCCGTGGTCGGGTGCATCTGGCATCATCACGCGAAAACCCGCCTGCGCCAGCGCTACCGCAAAATAACTGTAAACCAGCTTCGATGAGGTAAACCCATGATAAAAAACCACAACAGGCAGCGGTTTATCACGTTTACCCGCTGGCATCGCGTGTAAAACTTCATGGTCGCCGAGGTGGCGTATTTCAATTTCAATCATTGTCGACCCTGTGCGAATCTATGATTCATAATGTTGAGAACTGGGTTACGCTTTCGCGTCATTTTCATTCGAAATATACGTCCCAGATAACACTTCGGGAACATTCCCCCAAAACTAAATTCACAGACAACTACACTATGGCTATCAGGAAACGAGATATGGTTATGCGCAGGTTTGCTGCTTTATTGCTGGTCTTTCTGCTGAGTGGCTGTAGCGCGCTGCAGGGAACGCCGCAACCCGCTCCACCGGTCGCCGATCATCCACAGGAGATTCGTCGTAATCAGACGGAAGGATTACAACGAATGGGCACCATCTCCGCGCTGGTTCGCGGCTCTCCGGATGACGCAGAATCGGCAATAAAAGCGCAGGCCGTCGCTGCCAAAGCAGATTATTACGTCATCATTATGATCGACGAAACCATCATAACGGGACAGTGGTATTCACAGGCTATTTTGTACCGTAAATAATGGTTTTCCTTTGAACGAGATTTACACTGCTTTGCGTCCATAGACATTTTCCTGTCCACAATAAACTCCACGCCCGCATCAATGGAAGGGAGTTTATTAGCGAAGGATTGCCCGGCGGATACCGGATATATGTGAAATGGAGCTGACGATGAAACGAACTCTTGCTTTGACCTCACTGTTGCTCTCAGCAGGCCTGCTGAGCACCACCGCGCAGTCAGCAGAATTCGCCAGTGCTGATTGTGTGACTGGCCTGAATGAAATTGGCCAGATCTCCGTGAATAATATCTCGGGGAGCCCGCAAGATGTTGAACGTGTCGTGGCATTAAAGGCCGATGAGCAGGGTGCTTCATGGTATCGCATCATCCAGATGCAGGAAGATAACCATATCGACCACTGGCGGGTACAGGCCATTCTCTACGTGTAAACTCCCTCCTGATAAAAGCCACTTACTTTTAGTGGCTTTTCGTTTTTGCAAATTTTTTATCTTGTATAAAACCAATAAAAAACAATTTAATAACATTTTGTTACATTAAAACAGTAAACGTAATCCCCGCTCTGCCGTTGAAGAACCATAACTTTTCAATGATGAGCAATTTATGATCAACTTTTTACGCCGTGCGGGCCTGGGGTCGAAACTCTCGCTGCTAACTGGCGTCAGTGTCGCCACGCTGTTTCTGCTATTCACTTTTCTGCTCAGCCAAAAAGCGAGCCAGCAGCTTGAAGCCCTTGCGGTCGAAGATCTGCATAATCAGTCCACCGGCATGGTCGACATGGTGCAGATGTTTAATACCAGCCTGAGTGAAAAGGTTGAGAGCTATACCCGTCTGTTTACCACCTTTTTACCGCAGCCCCTGAACATTGATAATTCCCAACCCCAGACGATTAACGGACTTAGCGTTCCGCTTCTGAAAGGCGGAGAAACCGGGCTGCATGAAAATAACACCCTTTCGGACGAGTTCCTGAACCGTACGGGAGCCATTTCGACGCTGTTTGTACGCAGCGGTAACGACTTTGTGCGCGTAGCCACTTCCCTGCGCAAAGAGAACGGCGATCGCGCTATGGGTACCGTTCTGGATAACGCCAGCCCGGCCTTTGCTGCCGTCAACAAAGGTGAAGTCTACCGCGGCCTGGCGCTGCTGTTTGGTAAACGCTACATCACCCAGTACCAGCCCGTTAAAAACGCCGAAGGGCAGGTCATTGCGATCGTCTTTGTCGGGGTGGACATCACCCACTCCTGGAACGTCATGCGCGAGAAAATCCTCAACCGCCGCCTGGGCGAGAGCGGTCACTTCTTCGTGCTGGATCGCAGCAACGGCAAAACGCGCGGGCAATACCTGTTCCATGCCGGCGAAGAGGGAAAACTGCCGAAGTGGGACGCAGCGACGCAGCAACAGCTTCTGAGTGACAAACCCGGCACGCTGGAGCGTACAAGCGACGACGGCCGGACGCTGAAAATGGCCTATACCCCGCTGCCGGGCTGGAACTGGACTATCGTGGGCGAAGTGGATAAATCGGTGCTGCTCTCAAGCGTTACCGCCATGCGCGATCGCTTCCTGCTGGCCGGCGTGGTCTTATCCATCCTTTTTGCTGGCCTGTTCGTGGTCATTATTCGCCGCGTGCTGACCCGACCGCTGCGCAGCGTGATCCATCTTGCCAGACAATATGCCGCAGGGGATCTCCGTTCCAGCCTGCCCGTGACGCGTCAGGACGAAGTCGGCCAGTTGATCGATGCTATCAACGGCATCGGCGGCGGCCTGCAAAAAATTGTGCTGCAGGTTCGTGAGGCCGCAGGCGAGATCCATTTGGGCACCAACGTGCTGGCCGCCGACACTGGCGAGATTTCAGAGCAGATCAACAAGCAGGCCAGCAGCGTGGAAGAGACGTCCGCCAGCATGGAGCAGCTGGCCGCCACCGTTCAGCAAAATGCCGCCAACATGGAGCAAACGCAGCAGCTGGTGGGTGAAACCTCGCTCGCGGTTCATCAGGGCGGTGAGACGGTCACCCACGCGGTGTCGACCATGGACGACATTCGCGAAGCGTCAAAACGCATCGAAGACATCACGCGCGTGATCGAATCCATCGCTTTCCAGACCAATATTCTGGCGCTGAATGCGGCAGTGGAAGCCGCCCGCGCAGGCGAGCACGGAAAAGGATTTGCGGTAGTCGCGCAGGAAGTTCGCGCGCTGGCGGGACGCAGCGCTAACGCGGTGAAGGAGATTGAACAGCTGATTGGCGATACGCTCAGAAAAGTGAGTGAGGGTCATGCGCTGTCTGAACAAACACGCCTGGCGATGGACGACATCATCATTCATATCGATAACATCAGCCAGCTGGTCACCGAGATTAACCATGCCTCACGCGAGCAGTCCGCCGGGATCGGCCAGGTGAACCTCGCCATGACCCATATTGGCGAAGCGTCGCATATCAATGCCGATCGCATCTCACGCAGCGAACAAACGGCCCAAACGCTGCGCGAGAAGGGTTCGCACCTGACTCAGCTGGTGAGCCTGTTCCAGCTAAAAGGCTAACCGACTCTGCCCGTCGCACGCAGCAGCAGGTCGCTTTGCACCTGCTCGCTCATCAGCGTGCCGCCACGGGTATCCAGCATCATGCGGCACCACGCCTGCGCCACCGGGGGCGATGCGTGCCGCAGCATCTGGCTTCCGGCACCCAGCAAGAAAAGCTGCTGTGCGATCTCCCGCGCCTGCGCCTCCTGCGGTTTACGCAGTTTTTGCTGAAGCTGTCGCCAGCTGCGGTCGAAGTGTCTGTCCTGCCCTTTCACCTGCGCAAACTCGTCGGCAAGCAGGTCGTGAATACCCGGCTGCTTCGCCAGCACGCGCAGCACGTCCAGACACATGATATTACCTGACCCTTCCCAGATGCTGTTCACCGGCATCTCGCGGTACAGGCGGGGAAGTTCACTCTCTTCGCAATATCCGATCCCGCCCATCACCTCCATCGCCTCCGCGACAAACGGGATGCCCGCTTTACAGACGCTAAATTTCGCCGCCGGGGTAAACAGCCGCGCCCAGGCGGCCTCTTGCGGATCGGCACGCTTGTCCCACGCGCGGGCCAGGCGGAACAGCAGCGCCGTTTGCCCCTCCAGCACCAGCGCCATCCGGCTTAATACCTCGCGCATTAAAGGCTGATCGATGAGGTTTTTGCCGAAGGTCTGACGCTGATGGGCATGGTACAGCGCCACCGAGAGCGCCCGACGCATCAGTCCGTGGCTGCCCAGCGCGCAGTCAAATCGCGTCAGACCGCCCATTTTGAGGATCTGCCGTACCCCTTCGCCCTCTTCCCCCAGCAGCCAGCCGGAGGCATCAAGAAACTCCACCTCGCTGCTGGCGTTGGAGCGGTTCCCGAGCTTGTCCTTGAGGCGCTCCAGCCGGACGGCGTTGCGCTGTCCGTCAGGCAAAAAGCGCGGCACAAAAAAGCAGGATAGCCCGCCCTTCGCCTGGGCCAGCACCAGATGCGCATCGCTTTGCGGGACGGAGAAAAACCATTTATGCCCCACCAGCCGGTAGCTGCCGTCGCTGCATTTTTCCGCTTTGGTGGTATTGCTGAGCACGTCCGAGCCGCCCTGCTTTTCCGTCATCCCCATACCGATCAGCAGGCCGCGCTTTTGCGCGCCGGGGGCCAGATGCGGATCGTAGCGATCGCTGAGCAGCGGTGTCAGCCAGTCGTGAAATATTTTGGGGAGCGCCTGCTGCAGCAGCGGCGTGGCGGCGAACGTCATGGTGACAGGGCACAGCGTGCCCGCCTCCACCTGCGCATGCAGCACAAAGCGCGCGGCCCGAGCGACAAACGACCCTTTACGCGCTTCCTCTTCCCACGCCAGGTTATGCACGCGGTTGGCGCAAAGCCCCTGCATCAGCAGATGCCAGGCCGGATGAAAACGCACGTCGTCCAGCCGCTCGCCCGTGGCGTCATAGCGTAACAGCTCGGGCGGATTAACGTTTGCCAGCCTGCCCAGCTCCAGTGATTCCGCCGTACCCAGCTGCTGGCCAATGCTGGCGAGGAGTTCGATATCCCACTCGGCGCCTTCACGCGTAACTGCATCGCGCAGGGCGCAGTCCGAGAGGAAAAGGTTACTGTTGGAAAGCGGTGCAGGTTGATTGAAAACGGTATGGGTCTGCCAGTGCATGCTGTCTCCCTCCTTCAGTGGCAATGACGATAAGTATGGACAGACCGCGCACGCGCTGCATGGGAGGGGAGTCACACGTTCACGATCCCGCTGATATCATTCGTGAAATAGCTCACAGAACATAAGAATAAACTATTTCATGACTCCGCTTTTGTTGAATAATTTATTCTCACACCTTAAGTGAGGATCGTTATGCAACGGGACGCGCACAAGCGTGCATTAATTGCAGGCTCCATTGGTAACTTTATCGAGTGGTATGAGTTTGCGGTCTACGGTTTTCTGGCGACCGTGATTGCGAAAAACTTCTTCCAGCTTGAAGGAGAGGCGGGGCTGACCAGCCTGATCCTCACCTACGCCTCGTTTGCCATCGCCTTCTTCTTCCGCCCGCTGGGTGCGGTGGTGTTTGGCCGCATCGGCGACCGGATTGGCCGTAAGCCGACGCTAATCATCGTGCTGGTACTGATGACGCTCGCTACCGCCGCCATCGGCATTGTCCCGGTCTACGCCAGCATCGGAATTGCCGCGCCGCTGATTATTACGCTGCTGCGCATCCTGCAGGGGCTGTTCGCGGGCGGCGAGTACGGCGGTGCGGTCTCGCTGATGACGGAGTTCGCCCCGCGCGGCAAGCGTGGGCTCTATGGCGCGTGGCAGTCCTTTACCGTGGCGCTGGGACTGTTAGCGGGCGCAGGCATCGTGGCGCTGCTCTCCGCCCTCCTCACGCCTGAAGCCCTGCACGAGTGGGGCTGGCGTATTCCGTTCTTCCTGGCGCTGCCCATGGGCGTTGTGGCGCTGTGGCTTCGCGTCAGCATGGAGGAGACGCCCAGCTTTGTGCAGCAGCAGGACAAACCGGCTGTTGCTCAGGCGGATACTGCCGCCACGCTCCGGGCCATCGTGATGGGAATTGGGCGAGTCATGGTCTGGTCTGCGGCGGGGTATACCTACCTGGTGATTATGCCGACCTATCTGCAGTCGGCGCTGCATACCGGGTTTAACCAGGCGCTGCTGATAGCGGTGATTTCGAATATTGGTTTTGCGCTGACCATCATTCCGTCGGGGATCCTTAGCGACCGGATCGGCCGCCGCACGGTGATGATTATCGCCACCGCGCTTCTGCTGATCCTCGCCCTGCCGCTGCTGAAAATCCTGCAGGCGGAGTCCAGCACGTTGGCGGTGAAGGCTGTTGTGGTGCTGATTGCGGGCGGTCTGGTGGGCATGCTGGCGGGTCCGGGCCCGGCGATGCTGTCTGAGATGTTCCCGACGCGCGTGCGCTATACGGGGCTGGGGCTGGCCTATTCGTTGTCGAACGCGATTTTCTCGGGATGCGCAGGGTTAATTATTACCGGGCTGATTAAGCAGACGGGCAACCTGGATATTCCGGCGTACTACGTTATGGCGACGGCGGTAGTGAGTATTTTCGCGCTGATGACGCTGAGGAAGGATGACCATTTGCGGTCGTTAGAGGAGTGAGGTTGTCAACGTCTGGTGCCCTCTCCCAGGGGGAGAGGGATAAAACACAAAAGGCCGTCCTGTGGACGGCCTTGCTGTTTATTCTCCGCGCTGACGCACCGCTTCAAACAGGCAGATGCCCGTTGCAACGGAAACGTTCAGGGACGACACGCTGCCCGCCATCGGTATGCTGATCAGCTCGTCGCAGTGCTCGCGGGTCAGACGACGCATGCCTTCGCCTTCCGCCCCCATCACCAGCGCCAGACGGCCGGTCATTTTGCTCTGGTACAGAGTATGATCCGCTTCACCGGCGGTACCAACGATCCAGATGTTCTCTTCCTGCAGCAGACGCATGGTGCGCGCGAGGTTGGTCACGCGGATCAGCGGAACGTTTTCCGCCGCGCCGCAGGCCACCTTCTTCGCCGTCGCGTTCAGCTGCGCGGAGCGATCTTTCGGCACGATCACCGCGTGCACGCCCGCCGCATCGGCGCTGCGCAGACACGCGCCGAGGTTGTGCGGATCGGTTACGCCGTCGAGGATCAGGAAGAACGGATTCTCCAGCTCGGCGATCAGATCCGGCAGATCGTTTTCCTGATACTGACGACCCGGCTTCACGCGGGCAATGATCCCCTGGTGGACCGCGCCTTCGCTTTTCTCATCCAGGAACTGGCGATTCGCCAGCTGAATCACCACGCCCTGCGCTTCCAGCGCGTGGATCAGCGGCATCAGACGCTTATCTTCACGCCCTTTCAGAATAAACACTTCCTGAAAACGCTCCGGTGCGCGCTCGAGAAGGGCCTGCACCGCGTGGATGCCGTAAATCATTTCACTCATTGATGGTTCTCGTAATAAGTATTTCCCCTCCCCCCGTTGGGGAGAGGGTCAGGTTGAGGGGAGAATTTACTCCGCCTGCTTTTTCTTGGCCGCGCGCTTCGCTTTGGTGGCGGCAGCGATTTTCTGCGTTTTCGCGGAAGGCTTTTTCGCTGAGCGGGCTTCTTTCTTCGCCGCCTTCGGCTTCTGTTTCTTCTCGCCGCGGAACGCGCTGTCCGGCTCGAAGTTTACCTTCTTGCCCGCCTGACGACGTTTACCGCCGCCCGGTTTACCGTTACCGGTTTTTTTCGCCCTTTCACGCTCGGTTTTACCGACGTTACGCGGCGCGCGCTCGCTGGAGATCAGGCTGAAGTCGATCTTACGGTCGTCCATATTCACGGCTTCGACCTTCACTTCCACACGGTCGCCCAGACGATACGTCTGGCCGCCAGATTCGCCAATCAGGCGCTGGCCGACCTGGTCGAAGCGGTAGTAGTCGTTATCCAGGCTGGAGACGTGCACCAGACCGTCGATGAACAGCTCGTCCAGACGAACGAAGAAACCAAAGCCGGTCACGCTGGCAATCACGCCTTTGAAGACGTTACCGACCTGATCGAGCATAAAGTCACACTTCAGCCAGTCCGCCACGTCGCGTGTTGCTTCATCGGCACGACGTTCGGCCATGGAGCAGTGCTGACCCAGCTGCAGCATCTCTTCCATCGAATAGTGGTAGCCACCGGTTTCGGTGGTGTTCCCTTTATGGCCCTGCTCCTGCGCCAGCAGATACTTGATCGCACGGTGTAGAGAGAGGTCAGGATAACGACGGATCGGCGAGGTGAAGTGGGCGTAAGACTGCAGCGCCAGGCCGAAGTGTCCGCGGTTTTCCGGATCGTAAATCGCCTGCTTCATGGAGCGCAGCAGCATCGTCTGCAGCATTTCTGCGTCAGGACGGTCGCCAATGGACTCCAGCAGCTCGGCGTAATCGCGCGGCTCTGGCTTGTTGCCTCCAGGCAGTTCCAGACCCAGTTCAGCCAGCACGGAGCGGAACGATGTAATGGCTTCCGTGGTCGGCTTATCGTGAATACGGAACAGCGCTGGCTCTTTGGCTTTCTCGACGAAACGTGCCGCCGAGATATTCGCCAGGATCATACACTCTTCGATCAGCTTGTGCGCGTCGTTACGCTGGGTCTGCTCGATACGCTCAATGCGGCGTTCGGCGTTGAAGATGAATTTCGCCTCTTCACTCTCAAACGAGATCCCGCCGCGCTCTTCGCGCGCCTGATCCAGCGTTTTGTAGAGGTTATGCAGCTCTTCGATATGTTTGACCAGCGGCGCATATTGTTCGCGCAGATCCTGGTCGCCCTGCAGCATATGCCAGACCTTGGTATAGGTCAGACGCGCGTGCGAGCTCATCACCGCTTCGTAGAATTTGTAGCCGGTTAAGCGCCCTTTGGTGGAGATGGTCATCTCGCAAACCATACAGAGGCGGTCAACCTGCGGGTTCAGGGAGCACAGGCCGTTAGACAGCACTTCCGGCAGCATCGGCACGACCTGGGACGGGAAGTAGACCGACGTACCGCGGCTGCGGGCTTCGTTATCCAGCGGGGTGTGCGGACGGACGTAATAGCTTACGTCTGCAATAGCGACCCACAGGCGCCAGCCACCGCCGCGTTTTTTCTCACAGTATACGGCGTCATCAAAGTCGCGGGCGTCTTCGCCATCAATAGTGACCAGCGGCAGGGAGCGCAGATCCACGCGGCCCACTTTGGACTCTTCCGGCACTTCTTCGCGCAGGCTTTCGATCTGATCTTCAACCGCTTTCGGCCAGATGTACGGAATTTCATGGGTGCGCAATGCCATATCAACGGCCATCGTGGTGCCCATGTTATCGCCCAGCACTTCGACGATTTTACCTACCGCTTTGGTGCGACGGGTTGGGCGCTGGGTGAGTTCCACCACCACCACAAAGCCCATGCGGGCTCCCATCACCTCTTCAGGTGGGATCAGAATGTCGAAGCTCAGACGGCTGTCGTCCGGCACCACGAAGCCCACGCCGGCGTCGGTAAAGTAGCGGCCGACGATCTGGCTGGTTTTTGGCACCAGAACGCGTACCACGCGCGCTTCGCGGCGACCTTTACGGTCAGCGCCCAGCGGCTGCGCCAGGATCTGGTCGCCGTGGATACACATCTTCATCTGCTCAGATGAGAGGTACAGATCGTCTTTACGGCCTTCCACGCGCAGGAAGCCGAAGCCATCGCGGTGACCAATGACGGTCCCTTTCAGCAGATCGAGACGTTCTGGCAGCGCGTAGCACTGGCGGCGGGTAAAGACCAGTTGCCCGTCACGCTCCATTGCGCGCAGGCGGCGGCGAAGGGCTTCAATTTGCTCTTCACCTTCAATGTTTAATTCAACGGCAAGTTCTTCACGATTGGCGGGTTTTTCGCGTTTTGTTAAGTGTTCAATGATGAACTCGCGGCTGGGAATAGGATTCGCGTATTTTTCGGCTTCGCGTTCCTGGAAAGGATCATGTGACATGTCGGTTCCTCCGTTGTCAGCTCCGGTGGAAATTTTCTTCATTCCACCAGCAATAATTTATAAAGCGGTTGATTCTCTTCAACCAAATCGGCCAGCGTGTAGTTATCCAGTTCCATGAGAAAACTTTGCACGGCCTTTGAAAGCGCCTTTTTCAGGCGGCAAGCGGGCGTGATGTGGCAGAACTCGCTGCTGCAGTTCACCAGAGACAGCGGCTCCAGTTCACGTACCACATCGCCAACACGAATACTCTGTGCCGGTTTACCGAGACGGATCCCACCATTCTTCCCGCGGACGGCAGCAACGTATCCGGCACGACTAAGTTGATTGATTATTTTGACCATATGATTACGGGATACGCCGTAGACCTCTGTAACTTCAGAGATACTGGTCATCTTCCCATCGGGTAACGACGCCATGTAAATCAGCGCACGTAAGCCGTAATCGGTGAAACTTGTTAACTGCACATCAACCTCAGGAAAAAGGGAAAACGCGGTTAAACCGCAGAGATATTCATTAATGATGATAAACCAGCCAGATAGTGAGCGGCTAATTTATTTGACAGACGGGGCGAAAAAGCGGAGATCCAGGAGCGGTCGCCGGATGGCGCTACGCTTATCCGGCCTGCGGGTCTCCCCGCAGGCCAGCAGTCACGAAGATTATGCGTCGAACGGGTCGCGCAGGATCATCGTTTCAGTACGATCCGGGCCGGTAGAAATAATATCGATCGGCACTTCGGTCAGTTCTTCAATACGCTTGATGTAATCCAGCGCCGCCTGCGGCAGGCCGCTACGCTCTTTCACACCGAAAGTGGTCTCAGACCAGCCCGGCATGGTTTCGTAGATTGGCTCAATGCCTTCCCAGTCGTCAGCAGCCAGCGGAGTGGTGGTCACTTCGCGGCCATCTGGCATACGGTAGCCTACGCAGATTTTCACTTCTTTCAGGCCGTCCAGTACGTCCAGCTTGGTCAGGCAGAAGCCAGACAGGGAGTTGATCTGCACTGCACGACGCACGGCAACCGCATCCAGCCAGCCGGTACGACGACGGCGACCGGTGGTCGCGCCAAACTCGTTACCCTGCTTGCACAGGAACTCGCCGGTTTCATCAAACAGTTCGGTCGGGAATGGACCCGCACCCACGCGAGTGGAGTACGCTTTGATGATGCCCAGCACGTAATCCACATAACGTGGACCCAGGCCAGAGCCGGTCGCCACGCCACCTGCCGTGGTGTTAGAGGAGGTGACGTACGGATAGGTACCGTGGTCGATGTCCAGCAGCGTACCCTGCGCACCTTCGAACATGACGAAATCGCCACGCTTGCGCGCCTGGTCCAGCAGATCGGACACATCAACAACCATACCGGTCAGAATGTCAGCGATCGCCATGACGTCATCCAGCACTTTCTGGTAGTCAACAGCGTCAGCTTTGTAGAAGTTCACCAGCTGGAAGTTGTGATATTCCATCACTTCTTTCAGTTTTTCAGCGAAGGTTGCTTTGTCGAAGAGGTCGCCCACGCGCAGACCGCGACGTGCAACTTTATCTTCGTAAGCCGGGCCGATACCACGACCGGTGGTGCCGATCGCTTTCGCGCCGCGCGCTTTCTCACGCGCTACGTCCAGCGCCACGTGATAGTCCAGAATCAGCGGGCAGGCTTCGGAGAGCAGCAGACGCTCACGAACAGGGATACCACGGTCTTCCAGACCTTTCATCTCTTTCATCAGCGCAGCAGGAGACAGCACAACGCCGTTACCGATGATGCTGGTGACGTTTTCGCGAAGAATGCCTGATGGAATAAGATGGAGGACGGTTTTTTCACCGTTGATTACGAGAGTATGGCCTGCGTTGTGACCGCCCTGGTAGCGTACAACATATTTAGCCCGTTCAGTCAGAAGATCAACAATCTTCCCTTTACCTTCGTCACCCCATTGGGTGCCCAGTACGACGACGTTGTTACCCATTTTTTTCAAAATCACCGTTTGCTTAAAAATGGATTCTACCATCGCTTTTTCAGATATACAGCACTTTTTGACCTCAAAATACGCCAATTGTGCCTATTTTTTGATCAGCCAATCGTTTTCCTCAACATGTAGTAGATCACGATGCCCGCAACCACAAGACCGCCGCCAAAACGACGCAAAATATTATCCGGCAGCTGGCTCATAGTGGCGATCATTCGGCGCCAGGCACGCGGATAAAGCATCGGTCCAAGACCTTCCAGCACCAGGACCAGGGCCAGTGCGAGCCAGATCGTTGAATTCATTTTTATTCCTTATAAAAGAAAACCACCGCTCCGTTGAGAGCGGTGGTTTGAATACTCAAACGAGCCTGAGTTTATCGCGTTGCGTTAGTCGGCGTCTTCATATAACGGAAGAAATCGCTGTCCGGGCTGAGAACCATCACGTCCTGGTTGCTCTGGAAGCTATTCTCGTAAGCGCGCAGGCTACGGATAAAGGCGTAGAAGTCAGGATCCTGGCTGAAGGCATCAGCAAACAGCTTCGCCGCTTCGGCATCGCCTTCACCGCGCAGGATACGGCCCTGACGCTCAGATTCCGCCAGCGTCTTGGTGACTTCATAGTCCGCTGCTGCACGCAGCTTCTCAGCCTCTTCCTGGCCCTGTGAACGGTGACGACGGGCTACCGCTTCACGCTCGGCGCGCATACGGTTGTAAATCGCCTCGGACACTTCCACCGGCAGGTTGATCTGCTTGATACGCACGTCAACCACTTCGATACCCAGCGCAGCCATACTGTTCGGGTTGATCACCGGCACTTTACCATTGGTCTCCGCCTGAACGCGTTCAGCCGCTTTGGCAATCGCATCATCTGCTGCCGGCGTTGAAACTTCATCTTCAGTGCCCGCTGTACCGGAGTTCAGCGCATCGCGAACTTCCAGGGTCAGACGACCACGGGAGTCGGTCACGATGTCTTTCACATCCAGACGACCAATCTCGGAACGCAGACGGTCAGAGAACTTACGTTTCAGCAGCACTTCTGCCTGAGAAACGTCGCCGCCGCCCGTTGCCAGGAAGTAACGGCTGAAATCGCTGATGCGCCATTTGATATAGGAATCAACGATCAGGTCTTTCTTCTCTTTGGTCACGAAACGGTCGGCCTGGTTATCCATGGTCTGGATACGTGCATCCAGCGTTTTCACGGACTGAATGAACGGCACCTTGAAGTGCAGACCCGGCTCGTAAATCACCGGGCGTTTGTCGCCATCACGCACGACGCTGCTGAACTGGAACTTAATCCCACGCTCGCCTTCTTTCACCACAAAAATCGAGGTATAAAGCGCGACCAGTACGATGACGATGATCGCAATAACTGACTTACGCATCCTTATTCCCCCTGACGCTGGTAGTCGTTACGCTGCGCGTTAGCACGGCGTTGGTCCATAATGTCACCATCGTTCGAAGAAGGCGTTGTGTTCGTGCTGGCGCTGCCTGTTGAGGCTGGCGGCAAACGCAGCAGATTGTTCGCGCCGCTGGTGTCGCCTTTCGCTGCTGGTGCAGAACCGCCTTTCAGCATCTGATCCAGCGGCAGAACCATCAGGTTTCCGCCTTTGTTGTCGTTAACCAACACTTTGCGGGTGTGGCTCAGCACTTTTTCCATGGTCTCGATATAGAGACGCTCACGGGTAATTTCCGGTGCCGCTTTATATTCCGGCAGGATCTTCGCGAAGCGGGCCACTTCACCCTGAGCTTCCAGGATGGTCTGCGTTTTATACGCGCGCGCTTCTTCCAGAATACGCTGCGCCTGACCGTTAGCGCGTGGCTGAACTTCGTTGGTGTACGCTTCTGCTTCACGGATGTACTGCTGTTCGTTTTCACGGGCAGCAATCGCATCGTCAAATGCGGCTTTCACCTCTTCCGGCGGACGCGCAGCCTGGAAGTTGACGTCCAGCAGGGTAATCCCCATGTTGTACGGACGAATGGTCTCTTCCAGCTCGCGCTGGGTATCGCTACGAATAACGGTACGACCTTCGGTCAGGATACGGTCCATGGTGTATTTTCCGATGACACCACGCAGGGCGCTGTCAGTCGCCTGACGCAGGCTGTCATCGGCGCTGGTCACGCTAAACAGGTAACGCTCAGGATCGGTCACGCGGTACTGCACGTTCATCTCAACGCGCACCACGTTTTCGTCAGAGGTCAGCATCACGCCGGAGGCGGCCAGTTCACGGACCGATTCCACGTTTACCGCGGTCACGTCATCAATGAAGGTTGGCTTCCAGTTCAGACCCGGCTCAACCAGATGGCTGAACTTACCGAAACGGGTGACTACGCCGCGTTCTGCTTCTTTAATGGTGTAGAACCCGCTGGCTGCCCAGATGATGACTACCGCAGCGGCCACGATGCCCACTACGCGGCCACCCATTGGCGGGCGCGAACTCTGAGTGGAGTTGCCACCCGAGCCAGAACCTTTTCCTCCGCCAAGGCCACCAAGCTTCTTGCTCAGTTTGCGGAAGATATCATCCAGATCCGGCGGCCCCTGCTCGCGACCACCTTTGTTGCCATTTCCCTCAGAGTTGCCGCCAGGTTTGCTGCTTCCCCACGGGTCGCGGTCTTGTCCGTTATTACCGGGCTGATTCCACGCCATGTATATGCTCCATATTTGTTATGCAAGGGCGAATTATTCAGGCATCCCCTTTCTGATCAGACGATATAGTCGACCAGCGCAGGTTCTTGTTTACAGAGGCGACGCCAGTCAACGATCGGCATACGCACCTGCATCCCCACGCTGCCGTCATCCTCCATCCACTCTTTTTCTATCGCCTGAAGCTGATAAAACCGGCTGCGCAGCCTGCCTTCCTGTGGCGGCAGTCGCAGCGTGTGCTGAGCTACCTCACCGGAAAGACGTTCTGTCAAAGCCTGGAAAAGCAGTGGCACACCAATACCGGTCTGGGCAGAAAGCCAGACCCGAATCGGTTTGTTTTCTTCATCTCTGTCGATACGCGGTTCGAAATCGTCCAGCATATCGATCTTATTCATGACCAACAGCGTTGGGATCTCGTGGGCGTCGATCTCTTCGAGCACCACGTTCACCGCGTCGATGTTCTCCTGCACGCGCACGTCTGCCGCATCAATCACGTGCAGCAGCAGAGTCGCCTGTCGCGTCTCCTGCAGGGTGGCTTTAAACGCCGCCACCAGGTCATGCGGCAGGTGGCGGATAAACCCTACGGTATCCGCCAGCACCGTTTCACCAACGTCTGCAACGTCAATACGGCGCAGCGTAGGGTCCAGGGTCGCAAACAGCTGGTCTGCGGCATAAACCTGGGCCTCGGTTATCTGGTTAAACAGGGTGGATTTACCGGCGTTGGTATAGCCCACCAGCGACACCGTCGGGATGTCGGCTTTGGTTCGCGCCCGGCGCCCCTGTTCGCGCTGTTTCTCTACACGTTCCAGACGTGAAAGGATCTGGGTAATTCGGCCACGCAGCAAACGACGGTCGGTTTCGAGCTGGGTTTCACCCGGGCCGCGCAAACCAATCCCGCCTTTTTGTCTTTCAAGGTGTGTCCAGCCACGCACCAGACGCGTTGCCAGATGGCGCAGCTGCGCCAGCTCAACCTGCAGTTTCCCTTCGTGGGTACGTGCACGCTGAGCAAAAATATCTAAAATCAAACCCGTGCGATCGATAACACGGCATTCGCAAAGGGCTTCCAGGTTGCGCTCCTGGGCTGGAGACAGCGCATGATCAAACAACACGACTGACGCGCCGGTTGCTTTTACGGCATCCGCAATTTCGACTGCTTTACCTTCACCAACAAAATACTTTGGGTGCGGCGCTTTACGGCTACCGGTAATCACCTGCATTGCTTCGACACCGGCGGAAGAGACCAGAGATTCAAACTCCTGGAGGTCTTCCATATCTTTGTCTTGCGAAAAATAGATGTGTACCAGCACCGCCTGCTCACCGGCATCATAACGGTCAAACAAGCGTAAACCTCTCTAAAAAGATCAGCGGGGAACGCAGGATCCCTGGCTCCCCGTGTGGATAACAGTGCGAAACCTTATTCGGTCTCGTCGCTGTCCTGCGCCGGCGTTGAAGAACCCTGCGCGTTGCTGCCATGATGGTAGTTACTACCAGTGCCGCCGCCAGCGTTATTGCTGTGATGAGATACCGGACGGGACGGAACAACAGTAGAAATAGCGTGCTTGTAGACCATCTGACTGACCGTGTTTTTCAACAGAATCACAAACTGATCGAAAGACTCAATCTGACCTTGCAGCTTAATACCATTCACCAAATAAATAGAAACTGGAACACGTTCCCGACGCAATGCGTTCAGGAACGGATCTTGTAAAGATTGCCCCTTAGCCATTCTATCTTTTCCTTATATGCTTGTTTTGTACTTAGAACCTTGCGATTCTGAAAAATTGCGCACGATACGTCTCAATTGTACACATTCAGTGAGCGATATCACCAACAACCTCAATCACTTCGTTTAACGCCTGTTGCGGTTTTTCACTGTCTAACCAGTGAACACCCTCCCAACCGCGCAACCAGGTGATCTGGCGCTTCGCTAACTGTCTCGTGGCGCAAACACCTCTATAAACCATTTCATCGTATGAAATCTCACCTTCAAGATACGACCACATCTGGCGGTATCCCACACAACGAATGGAAGGCATGTCCGTATGCAAATCTCCACGGGCAAATAGCGCCCGCACTTCTGCTTCAAAATCTGAAGCTAACATCTGATGAAAACGCTGCTCAATTCGCTGATGGAGCAGTTCACGGCTCGCCGGGGCGATGGCGAACTGATGCACCTGATACGGCAGAGCGTCTCCTGACGTTTGCGTCAGTTCCGTTAAAGTTTTACCCGAAATGAAAAAAACTTCCAGTGCCCGGGAAAGCCTTTGCGGATCATTTGGATGGATCCGTGCTGCTGCAACCGGGTCAATCTCCGCCAGTTGCTGATGCAAAACGTCCCAACCCTGCTCTGCCGCCTGCTGCTCAATTTTCGCTCTTATTTCCGGATCCGCGGATGGCAGAGGTGACAACCCCTCCAGCAACGCCTTGAAATAGAGCATGGTTCCGCCAACCAACAGCGGTATACGTCCCGCCGCCGTTATCTCGGCCATCTCGGCTAAGGCATCCCGGCGGAAATCCGCTGCGGAATAGGCCTGAGACGGGTCAAGAATATCCAGCAAACGGTGCGGTGCCGCACGCAGCTCTTCTGCGTCAGGCTTCGCCGTGCCGATGTCCATCCCTCGGTAGATGAGGGCGGAGTCGACGCTAATCAACTCTACAGGCAAAACTTTACGCAACTCAATGGCTAGCGCCGTTTTGCCGGAGGCCGTTGGGCCCATTAAAAAAATTGCCTTAGGCAGGCTCGCCTTACTTGCGTCAATCATGTTTCAGGGCGTTCATCGCCGTTTGTAAATCAACAGGTTGTAATAACCCACCCGGCGGCGTTTTCACCAGATGCGGACAGAGGCGTTCAACCTCAGCCAGCACGCTGATGGCCTGTGCCATGCTCCACGGCGCGTGTTCGCTTGCCAGATGGCGGGCGATCCACTGCGCGGTGTTGGCGGCATCAAACGATGTTTGCTGCGCCAGGTAGCCTATCAGTTCAGGAATCAAGTTTTGTAAATTTTGTTGGCGTAAGGGTAAAGGCACTGCACGAATTGTCACATGTTGTGGTTCGAGCACAGTTTCAATACCCATTTGCGCCAGCTGCGGCTCTGCGCGCTGCAATACCCTCGTTTCATCAGGGGATATTTTCAGGCGAACCGGAATTAAGAGCGGCTGCGCGCAGGCTGCATTTTCGCCTGGCGTAAGCTGCACCTGCTTGAGCCAGCGTTCGGCGACCGGCAGGGCCAGAAGCATCAGTTTGCCGTCACGCTCAAGCAGCGCCATATCCGGTGCGATAATCGTCAGCACCCGACCAAAACTCTGGCTATGGCCGTCCAGAGAAGGCTGAGCGGCGGGAATGTGCTCTTTACGCTCCACGGCGGGCGTTTCCAGCAGCTTGCGGTACAACGCGCCCTGCTGCTTCTGATAGCCCGGGTGGGCATTCGGGTAGTTCGCGCCCGTTGGACGCGGTGCGCTCCCTGCCGGGGAGAAACGCGGGGCCTCCGGTTCACGCGCGACGGCAGGCTCAGCAAAATGATTGCGGCCCGCCGCTACACGGTTTTCCGGCAGCGGACGCGGTGCAGGAGTGTCGTTTTCCAGAGGCAGCGTTGGCGCTGCCTGCTGCTGCAACACGGCGGCCACGCCCTGATAAATGAAGTCGTGAACCAGACGCGACTGGTGAAACCGCACCTCATGCTTGGCAGGATGAACGTTCACATCCACCTGATGGGGATCGATTTCCAGATAAAGGACGAAAGCAGGCTGCTGATCGGCCCCGAGTTTGTCTTCGCAGGCCTGGCGAATCGCGTGATTGATGAGACGGTCGCGCATCATGCGGCCGTTCACGTAGCAATACTGAATTTCAGAGAACGCAGCACTGCTCGCGTTTGGATCGGCAACCCAGCCGCGTAAAGCCAGATCGCCGTGCTGCCACTCAATGGCCAGAGCCTGTTCCAGGAACGGCGTACCGCAGATCGCCCCCAAACGACGCTCTTTCTGTCCGCCTTCAGCCACCGCACGGTACTGGCGCATCACCTTACCGTTATGGCTGAGGTTGATGGTGACATCGAAACGGGCGAGCGCAATACGGCGAATGATCTCGTCGATATGACCGAACTCGGTCTTCTCGGTACGCATAAACTTGCGTCGGGCGGGGGTGTTGTAGAACAGATCCAGGACTTCCAGCGTCGTGCCGACAGGGTGCGCCGCGGGTTTGACCGTCACATCCATATCGCGCCCTTCGGCGTAAGCCTGCCAGGCTTCCTGCTGTTCAGCGGTACGGGAGGTCAACGTTAAGCGCGAAACGGAGCTGATACTGGCCAGCGCTTCGCCCCGAAAACCGAGGCTAATAATCGCTTCCAGATCGTCCAGAGAGGCGATTTTACTGGTGGCGTGACGAGCCAGCGCCAGCGCCAGCTCCTCTTTTTTAATGCCACAGCCGTTGTCGCGAATGCGGATAAGCTTCGCGCCACCGCGTTCGATATCAATATCGATGCGGGTTGCGCCCGCATCGAGGCTGTTTTCCACCAGCTCCTTCACCACCGACGCAGGGCGTTCCACCACCTCACCGGCGGCGATTTGGTTCGCGAGCTGCGGCGGTAGAACCTGAATCGGCATGAATTCTCCTTAGTTGGTCGCGGTCATCTCACCCGGCAGCGCTGCGCTGGCCGTCTGGGCAGAGCCGCTCTGTGGCGCAGACTGCAGAGGATGCGCCTCAAAATATTTGCGTAACCCCTTATAAATCGCTTCGGCAATTTGCTGCTGATAGCTGTCGCTTCCCAACAGACGCTCTTCACCGTTGTTACTGATGAAGCCCGTCTCCACAAGGATGGACGGGATATCTGGCGAGCGCAGAACGCCGAGGCTGGCATGTTCCGGACGGCGTTTATGCAGCACGCCAACGCTTTGCAGCTGGTTCAATACGTTAGTGGCGACATCATACCCGACGCGCTGAGAATGACCGAACTGTAAATCCAGCACCGCCTGGCTGAGGTATGGATCGGACTGGCTGTTCGCCAGCACGTCGCCCGCGCCGCCTAACAGTTCAGACTGCTTCTCATGCTCTTCCAGCCAGTTGGCCATTTCGCTGTTAGCGCGACGGTTCGACAGCACCCAAACCGAGGCGCCGGTCGCGCTACGATTCGGTGCGGCGTCCGCATGAATGGAGACCAGGAAGTTCGCGTTTTGCTTACGCGCCACGTCCGAGCGTCCCATTACGGAGATAAAGTAGTCCCCGTCGCGGGTCAACACGCCTTTAAACATAGGGTCGTCATTGAGCAGCGAACGCAGTTTACGCGCGATAGCGATAGTCACGTTTTTTTCTCGCGTGCCGCCAGGGCTAATCGCCCCCGGATCTTCCCCGCCGTGACCCGCATCAATGGCGATAATAACTTTGTCACCGCTGACCGTCGCGCGTCGCGCGCTGGCCGCCGGACGCGTCACCGTATTGCTGCTGGTTGCCGCGGTAATGCGATCGTTCTGCGATTTAAACGGATTACGTGCAGGTTCAGAAGGACGCGGCGTATATACCGGTTCTTCCACGCGCTTCGCTACGACCGGCGGCGGTGGAGGCGGCGGCGGCGCGTCGGCATTGATGGTAAACACCACCGTATAGTTCGCCCCGTTTTGCTGCTTCACCGCCTTCGTTTTGCCCTTTTCGGTCAGATCAACCACCAGGCGTAACGACTGGCTATCCTGCGGCGTTCCCGAACGAATACTTTTCACCAGGTTGTTACCGCTGAACCGCAGCGGTAGCCCCTGGATCACGCCTGTTTGTTTGATATCCAGCGCCACGCTGTGGCTGTCTGGCTGTGAAAACGCATATTCAGGATCGCCCATAAAGCTGAACGTGATCCGGGCCTGGCTTTCGCCGTTTGATACCTGAATATCTGAGAGGTTTGCCGCCCCGGCCTGCGCGCACAGCAGCACGGTGGCAGCCAACAACCAACCTTTAACGCGATTTATCATCCCGTCATCCCTACGCTTAACCGGCCAGTCGCGCCAGTAAGGAACTGCCTGATGAGGAAACAGCACTGATGCGTGCCTCACGCCCTTGTGCCTGGTAATCTAAGTGAATTTCGACATCCGGGTCAGGCAGCACACCCGCACCTTGTTGCGGCCACTCCACCAGGCAAATGGCGTCGTTGGCAAAATAATCACGGATCCCCATAAATTCCAGCTCCTCAGGATCCGCAAGGCGGTATAAATCGAAGTGGTACACCATGAGATTTTCAAGGGTGTACGGTTCAACCAGCGTGTAGGTTGGGCTTTTCACATTCCCGTTATGCCCTAACGCCTGCAAAAAACCCCGGCTGAAGGTGGTTTTACCCGCACCTAAATCACCATACAGATAAATGACGGTTGCCCCCTGACAGGCCTGCGCCACGCGCTTGCCGAGTTCTAAAGTGGCTTGTTCATCAGGTAAAGGAATCGCTCGATTAGTCATTTTCTACGTCAATCACATCCGGGTTAACAACACGCCGCAGCGTGCAAAAAAGATCGGTGGCCAGCATGCCGCGTGTACCGTAACGCGCGGCCAGTTTATCCGCCGCGACACCGTGGGCCACGCAGCCCGCGCAGGCTGCATCATAAAGGGGAAGTTTCTGTCCAAGCAATGCGCCAATGATGCCGGAAAGCACATCGCCCATGCCGCCGCTTGCCATGCCCGCATTTCCGGCATCAATAATGCCCTGCGTCTCGTCACTGGCGACAACGGTTCCTGCCCCTTTCAAAACAGCAACACCTCCGTAACGTTTTACCAGACGCTGAGCAGAAAGTAAGCGATCGCTTTCAATTTCTGCCACGCTGCAGTTAAGCAGTCGCGCGGCTTCGCCGGGGTGTGGCGTCAGAATGCGATTGTGACGCTTATCGGGGTTTATTGCCAGAAGGTTAAGCGCGTCGGCATCCCACAGCATCGGTTTACGAAAATTCTCGACCTTTTGCAGGGCCTGTTTGCCCCATGCCTGCTGCCCAAGGCCGGGGCCGATCGCCACCACGTCCGCCCATTCCAGGCTTTCTTCAAGCGACTGAGGCGTAAGCTCATGGACCATCAGCTCCGGTCGGGCTGTAACGATCGGCGCTATATTCTCAATGCGAGTGAGTACTCGCACTAATCCGGCACCGCAGCGCAGAGCCGCTTCGCCGGTCATGCGAATCGCACCTGCTGTACCACGATCGCCGCCAATAATCACCAGCCTGCCGTGATCGCCCTTATGGGACGTTGGCCGGCGCGGCGGGAGCCACGCCGCAAGCTGGGATGCATCAAAACGCGCGAGGTGCGTTTCCTGCCCGGCCAGCCAGCTCTCCAGCCCCAGCGCATGGTGGTGCAACATGCCGACCACATCCCGCGCTTTACCGGTCAGTAGCCCCGGCTTGAGGGCGATGAAGGTCACCGTATGTGCAGCCTCAATGACCGCTCCCGGCGTCGCGCCGGTTTGTGCAATCAGGCCTGAGGGAATATCCAGGGCGACGACCGGCGCGGAATGTCTGTTAGCGTGTTCAATAAGCGCGGCAATGTTCTCGCGAGGCGCACTGCGTAGCCCGGTACCCAGCAGACCGTCAACAATCAGATCCACCTCTTCCGGCCAGACGATATCAGGCGCATGAATCACACCGCCTGCGTTAAGCCACGCCTCCCGCGCCGCGCTGGCCTCTTCCGGCAGCGGTTTATCACTCTCCAGGGCCAGCAACGTCACGCGGATACCTGCCGCAACCGCAAGACGGGCAACGACGTAGCCATCGCCGCCGTTATTGCCGTGACCGCACAGAATCAGCCAGTGGGCGGCATGAGGGTACGCGCTGCGGGCAACGTTAAACGCCGCCTCACCCGCACGCAGCATCAGTTCATAAAGGGTAATCCCGAGGCTGTCTGCGGCCTCTTTTTCGGCGCGCCGGAGGTCATCCGCATGCCAGATGGAATGTGGTATACTTGCGGGGTTTTTCTTCACCGTATGGTCCGTCATGTCACAGCCCCTCGATCTCAATGAATTAGCGCAAAAAATAAAACAGTGGGGTGCTGAGCTTGGCTTCCAGAAGGTGGGCATTACCGATACCGACCTCTCCGCCAGCGAGCCAAAACTGCAGGCATGGCTGGACAAACAATACCACGGCGAAATGGAGTGGATGGCGCGTCATGGCATGATGCGCGCCCGCCCTCACGAGCTTTTGCCGGGCACATTACGCGTCATCAGCGTGCGCATGAACTATCTGCCTGCCAACGCGGCCTTTGCGCGCACGCTAAAAAATCCCTCTCTGGGTTACGTCAGCCGGTACGCCCTGGGACGTGATTACCATAAGCTCTTGCGTAACCGTTTAAAAAAACTCGGGGAAACTATTCAGCAGCACTGTGTTTCGCTGAATTTTAGACCCTTTGTCGATTCTGCGCCTATTCTTGAGCGCCCGATCGCCGAAAAAGCCGGGCTTGGCTGGACAGGTAAGCACTCACTTATCCTCAGCCGCGACGCCGGTTCGTTCTTCTTCCTGGGTGAACTGCTGATTGATTTACCGCTGCCGGTAGACGGCCCGGTAGAGGAAGGCTGCGGACGCTGCGTGGCCTGCATGACCATCTGTCCGACGGGTGCCATCGTCGAGCCTTACACCGTTGATGCGCGCCGCTGCATCTCCTACCTCACTATCGAACTGGAAGGAGCCATTCCAGAGGAATTTCGACCGCTTATTGGCAACCGCATCTACGGCTGCGACGACTGCCAGCTGATCTGCCCGTGGAACCGCTATTCGCAGCTCACGGACGAAGAGGATTTCAGCCCGCGTAAGGCGCTGCATGCGCCTCAGCTCGTTGAGCTATTCGCCTGGACCGAAGCCTGGTTCCTGAAAGTGACGGAAGGTTCGGCCATTCGCCGTATCGGTCATCTGCGCTGGCTGCGTAATGTTGCCGTCGCGCTGGGTAATGCCCCGTGGGATGAAGCCAATATACGGGCGCTTGAAAGCCGTAGAGGTGAGCACCCACTTCTTGATGAGCACATAGAATGGGCGATTGCGCAGCAAATAGAGAAGCGTAATGCCTGCGCGATCGAGGTGCAGCTACCGAAGAAACAGCGTCTGGTGCGGGTGATTGAAAAAGGGCTTCCGCGGGATGCCTGAACTATTCACAGCCTGTGAATAAAATTACAAACTCAAGCGCCATCTGGGTTGGAGAAGAGGTCAAGTGATCTCAATAACATTTTGAAATGAAAATTTATTCACTAAATACAGCACGTTACAAAGATATTATTCACCCTGCTAAGCTTTAACCCTGTTACGGTTAAGCGTAGTTTCTGTGGATAACTCTGTTCACAATAGTATTTCAGAGACAATAGAAAACGTCCCCAACGACTCTTTTCGCTGTGGATATTTTAGAGATTAAGAAGAATTTGGAGCGGGAAACGAGACTCGAACTCGCGACCCCGACCTTGGCAAGGTCGTGCTCTACCAACTGAGCTATTCCCGCTTGGGTGGTCCGTGCTTTAGAAGCACTTTCAAATTTTGGAGCGGGAAACGAGACTCGAACTCGCGACCCCGACCTTGGCAAGGTCGTGCTCTACCAACTGAGCTATTCCCGCTTGGGTGGTCCGTGCTTTGGAAGCACTTTCAAATTTTGGAGCGGGAAACGAGACTCGAACTCGCGACCCCGACCTTGGCAAGGTCGTGCTCTACCAACTGAGCTATTCCCGCAAATCTGCACTGCTTTTGTTGCTGTCGTAACGTGTAATTCTCTGTCGTTACGGGAGGCGCATTATACGAGAAATCCTTTTAGCTGCAACCCCCCTTAAAGCGATTTTTTCGAAATTAAGTTCAAATGCTTAATTAATCGGCAAGCTGAACAATTTAACGACAAAAACCCGGCCACGCAAGGCACCGGATCGCAAAATCACAGCTTAATAAAGTTTTCGCGGTAGTAGGAAAGCTCCGCCACGGACTCACGGATATCGTCCATCGCCTGGTGAGTCCCCTGCTTTTTAAAGCCATCGAGGATTTCAGGCTTCCAGCGACGCGCCAGCTCTTTCAGGGTGCTGACATCCAGATAGCGGTAGTGGAAATATGACTCCAGCTCCGGCATGTACTTAAACAGGAAACGGCGATCCTGGCCGATGCTATTCCCACAGATAGGCGATTTGCCTGCCGGAACCCACTGTTTCAGGAACTCAAGCGTCGCCAGCTCCGCCTCGCGATCGCCGAACGTGCTCGCCTTCACGCGCTCCACCAGGCCACTGCCGGTGTGGGTGCGCACGTTCCATTCATCCATCAAAGCCAGCTGGTCGTCGGACTGGTGCACCGCAATCGTTGGCCCTTCAGCCAGGATATTCAGGTTAGCGTCCGTCACCAGCGTTGCAATTTCAATGATGCGATCGCGCTCGGGATCCAGCCCGGTCATTTCGAGATCGATCCAAATCAGGTTGTTTTCATCCGCGCTCATGTTATTTTCCACCCTTCTCGCATAACCGGCAGTAGCAGGTTAACTAGTATTAATTAGAGTGTATCATAGAGGTTTTGCCCCTTACGGGCGACCAGGAGCCAGCGCGATTGAGTAAAAATAAACTCTCCAAAGGGCAGCAGCGCCGCGTAAACGCCAACCACCAGCGCCGTCTTAAAACCACTTCGGAGAAGCCGGATTATGACGACAACCTGTTTGGTGAAGCGACAGAAGGCGTAGTCATCAGCCGTTTCGGTATGCATGCCGATGTCGAATCCGCCGACGGGGATATCCACCGTTGTAATATCCGTCGCACCATCCGTTCACTGGTTACCGGCGATCGCGTGGTCTGGCGACCGGGTAAAGGCGTTACGGTAAAAGGTATCGTTGAAGCGGTTCATGAGCGCACGTCCGTGTTAACCCGCCCCGATTTCTACGACGGGGTCAAACCCATTGCCGCTAACATTAACCAGATCGTCATTGTTTCGGCGATTTTACCTGAGCTTTCTCTCAACATTATCGACCGATACCTCGTCGCCTGCGAAACGCTGCAGGTTGAACCGATTATCGTGTTGAACAAAATCGATCTGCTGGATGACGACGGCATGGCCTTCGTGAATGAGCAGATGGATATCTACCGCAAGATTGGTTACCGCGTGCTGATGGTCTCCAGCCACACCAAAGATGGCCTTAAACCGCTGGAAGAGGCGCTGACCGACCGCATCAGCATCTTTGCTGGCCAGTCCGGCGTAGGTAAATCGAGCCTGCTGAACAACCTGCTTGGCCTCCAGCAAGAGATCCTGACCAACGATGTGTCCAACGTCTCTGGCCTGGGCCAGCACACCACCACCGCCTCACGTCTGTATCATTTCCCGCACGGCGGCGACGTGATCGACTCCCCGGGCGTGCGTGAGTTCGGTTTGTGGCACCTTGAGCCGGAACAAATCTTTAACGGATTTGTCGAATTCCATGATTATTTAGGCGCTTGTAAATACCGCGACTGTAAACACGATAACGACCCTGGCTGCGCTATCCGTGAAGCGGTTGAGAAAGGCGAGATCGCGAAAACCCGCTTCGAGAATTACCACCGTATTCTTGAGAGCATGGAAGACGTAAAAACGCGTAAAAACTTTTCTGATTCTGATAACTGACAACTAAGCTAAGCATCGCTAAAATCGTCCCCTTTTTTCAGGTTCCGGCGGCTTGACGCCGGATCAGGAACGACAAAACAATGGCCTGGAGGCTACCTTGTTAAACGCATTTAAACTTTCGCTTCAATACATTCTGCCAAAACTGTGGCTCACTCGCCTGGCGGGCTGGGGCGCAAGCAAACGCGCGGGCTGGCTGACCAAACTGGTCATCGACCTTTTCGTAAAATATTACAAGGTCGATATGAAAGAGGCGCAAAAGCCGGATACCGCCAGCTATCGCACCTTCAACGAGTTCTTCGTACGCCCATTGCGTGACGAAGTGCGCCCGCTGAACACCGATCCTAACGTCCTGGTGATGCCGGCAGACGGCGTGATCAGCCAGTTGGGTAACATTGAAGACGACAAAATCCTGCAGGCGAAGGGCCATAATTACAGTCTGGAAGCGCTGCTGGCGGGTAACTACCTGATGGCGGAGCTGTTCCGTAACGGTACGTTTGCCACCACCTATCTGTCACCGCGCGACTACCATCGCGTGCATATGCCGTGTAACGGTATCCTGCGTGAAATGATTTACGTCCCGGGCGACCTGTTCTCCGTAAACCACCTGACCGCGCAGAACGTGCCGAACCTGTTTGCCCGTAACGAGCGCGTCATCTGTCTGTTCGATACTGAATTTGGCCCTATGGCGCAGATTCTGGTCGGTGCGACCATCGTAGGCAGCATCGAAACCGTCTGGGCCGGCACCATCACCCCACCGCGCGAAGGCGTGATCAAACGCTGGACCTGGCCTGCCGGTGAAGCGGAAGGCTCGGTGGCCCTGCTGAAAGGTCAGGAGATGGGTCGCTTCAAGCTGGGCTCTACCGTAATCAACCTGTTTGCGCCGGGCAAAGTGAAGCTGGCTGAACAGCTCGAAAGCCTGTCGGTCACCAAACTGGGCCAGCCGCTGGCGGTCTCTACTGAAACCTTCGTGACGCCGGATGCAGAACCTGCTCCTCTGTCACAGGAAGAGATTAACGCCGAGCACGACGCCAGCCCGCTGGTTGACGACAAAAAAGACGAAGGCTAACAACAGAAGGATCGCTGACGTGCGCCCGATTATCGTTCTACTGATGGCCTGGTGCCTCAGCATGGGGGCGTACGCAGCGACAGCCCCCGACGCCAAACAGATAACCCAGGAACTGGAGCAGGCAAAAGCGGCCAAACCCGCTCAGCCAGAGACCGTCGAGTCGCTCCAGGCTGCCCTGAACGCGCTTGAGGAGCGGAAAGGCTCTCTTGAGCGCGCTCAGCAGTATCAGCAGGTTATCGATAACTTCCCCAAACTCTCGCAGACGCTGCGCGCGCAGCTCAATAATCTGCGTGACGAACCGCGCGACGTGCCCGCAGGCATGACCTCCGACGCCCTGAACCAGGAGATCCTGCAGGTCAGCAGCCAGCTTCTGGAAAAGAGCCGCCTTGCCCAGCAGGAGCAGGAGCGAGCGCGTGAAATCGCCGACTCCCTCAGCCAGCTTCCGCAACAGCAAACCGATGCCCGCCGCCAGCTTAATGAAGTTGAGCGTCGCGTGGGTACGCAAAGCGGCAATACGCCACAGGCTCAGGCTCAAAATCTGGGCCTGCAGGCAGAATCGGCTCGCCTGAAGGCCCTTGTCGATGAGCTGGAGCTGGCGCAGCTTTCCGCCAATAACCGCCAGGAGCTGTCGCGGATGCGCTCTGAACTCGCTCAGAAGCAGAGCGAGCAGCTGGATGCGTATCTCCAGGCCCTGCGCAATCAGCTCAACAGCCAGCGCCAGCGTGAAGCGGAGCGCGCGTTGGAAAGCACCGAACTGCTGGCGGAAAACAGCGAAAACCTGCCTGCCGGTATCAACGAACAATTCAGGGTCAACCGCGAGCTTTCTGCCGCGCTGAACCAGCAGGCGCAGCGTATGGATCTGGTTGCCTCGCAGCAGCGTCAGGCGACCAATCAAACCCTTCAGGTTCGCCAGGCGCTCAACACCCTGCGCGAGCAGTCCCAGTGGCTCGGATCATCAAACCTGCTGGGCGAAGCGTTACGCGCCCAGGTCGCGCGCCTGCCGGAAATGCCGAAGCCGCAGCAGCTGGATACCGAGATGGCCCAGCTGCGCGTTCAGCGACTGCACTTTGAAGATCTTCTCAATAAACAGCCGCAAATCCGCCAGATCCGTCAGGCTGACGGCCAGCCCCTGACCAGCGAGCAAAACCGCATTCTGGAAGCCCAGCTGCGTACCCAGCGTGAACTGCTAAACTCTCTGCTCCAGGGCGGGGATACGCTGATTCTGGAGCTGACCAAGCTAAAAGTCTCCAACAGCCAGCTGGAAGATGCGCTGAAAGAGGTGAACGAGGCTACGCACCGTTATCTCTTCTGGACGTCCGACGTGCGTCCGATGACATTCTCGTGGCCGATTGAGATTGTCCAGGACCTGCGCCGCCTGATTTCGCTGGACACCGTCAGCCAGCTGGGACAGGCCAGCGTGATGATGTTTACCAGCAAAGAGACCATTTTCCCGCTGCTCGGGGCGTTGATTCTGGTGGGCTTCAGCATTTACTCGCGCAGACATTTCACCCGCTTCCTGGAGCGTTCCAGCTCCAGGGTCGGGAAAGTCACCCAGGATCACTTCTGGCTGACGTTGCGCACCGTATTCTGGTCGATTCTTGTCGCCTCCCCGCTGCCGGTGCTGTGGATGACGCTGGGGTATGGCCTGCGGGAAGCCTGGCCCTATCCGCTCGCGGTCGCGATTGGCGATGGCGTCACCGCCACGGTGCCGCTGCTGTGGGTGGTCATGATTTGCGCCACCTTCGCGCGCCCCAATGGCCTGTTTATCACCCACTTTGGCTGGCCGCGTAACCGCGTTGCACGCGCCATGCGTTACTACCTGATGAGCATCGGGCTGATTGTGCCGCTGATTATGGCGCTGATCATGTTTGATAATCTCAATGACCGGGAGTTCTCAGGCTCGCTGGGGCGCCTCTGCTTCATGCTGATTTGTGGGGCGCTGGCCATCGTTACGCTCAGCCTGAAACGCGCGGGTATTCCGCTCTATCTCGATAAATCCGGCAGCGGCGAAAACATGTTCAACCGGCTGCTCTGGAACCTGCTGCTTAGCGCGCCGCTGTTTGCGATGCTGGCGGCCGCGGTGGGCTATCTGGCAACCGCGCAGGCGCTGCTGGCAAGGCTGGAAACCTCGGTGGCCATCTGGTTCCTGCTGCTGGTGGTGTACCACGTGATCCGCCGCTGGATGTTGATCCAGCGGCGGCGTCTGGCCTTTGACCGTGCCAAGCATCGCCGGGCAGAGATCCTCGCCCAACGCGCGCGAGGTGAGGAAGAGCCAAACCACGTCAACAGTACGGAAGGCACGACGGAAGCGGACGAGGTCGAACTGGATCTGGATGCCATCAGTACCCAGTCCCTGCGTCTGGTTCGCTCCATCCTGATGCTCATAGCCCTGCTGTCGGTGATCTTCCTGTGGTCGGAGATCCATTCTGCATTTGGCTTCCTGGAGAACATCTCTCTGTGGGACGTGACGTCCACGGTGCAGGGCGTTGAAAGCCTGGAGCCGATTACCTTAGGGGCGGTGCTGATTGCCATACTGGTGTTGATTATCACCACGCAGCTGGTGCGCAACTTCCCTGCCCTGCTGGAGCTGGCGCTTCTGCAGCATCTGGATTTAACGCCGGGGACGGGTTATGCGATTACGACCATAACCAAATATCTGATCATGCTGTTTGGCGGACTGGTTGGCTTCTCGATGATCGGTATTGAGTGGTCGAAGCTGCAGTGGCTGGTGGCGGCACTCGGTGTTGGGTTAGGTTTTGGCTTACAGGAGATCTTCGCCAACTTCATCTCTGGCCTGATCATTCTGTTCGAAAAACCGATCCGTATTGGCGATACCGTAACGATTCGCGATCTGACCGGCAGCATCACGAAGATCAATACCCGTGCGACGACGATTAGCGACTGGGATCGGAAAGAGATCATCGTGCCAAACAAGGCGTTTATCACCGAGCAGTTCATCAACTGGTCGCTGTCAGACTCCGTTACCCGCGTGGTGCTGACGGTACCGGCGCCGTCGGACGCCAACAGCGAAGAGGTCACCCAGATCCTCTACACCGCCGCTGAGCGCTGCTCGCTGGTGATCGACAACCCGGCGCCGGAAGTATTCCTTGTGGATCTACAGCAGGGGATCCAGATTTTCGAGCTGCGTATCTACGCCGCCGAAATGGGACACCGTATGCCGCTGCGCCATGAGATTCACCAGCTGATTCTGGCGGGCTTCCGCGAGCACGGTATTGATATGCCGTTCCCACCGTTCCAGATGCGTCTCGAAAGCCTGGACGGGCGTAAAACGGGAAGAACGCTGACGTCAGCGGCGCGGACGCGTCCGGCGGGAAGTTTGTAAGGTAAGCGGTGCAACCCTCTCCCACGGGAGAGGGTTAACTGTCGTCAGGCGCGATCTACGGTAAACGCAATCACATCGCCAAGCTGCTCTGCGCCCAGGGCCAGCATCACCAGACGGTCAACACCCAGCGCCACGCCGGAGCAATCCGGCAGGCCCGCTTTTAATGCTTCAAGCAAATTCACATCAATAGGCTGCTGCGGCAGACCGCGCGCGGCGCGCTTGCGGTTATCCTGCTCGAAGCGCTGCTGCTGCTCGCGGGCATCCGTCAGTTCGTGGAAGCCGTTTGCCAGCTCGATGCCTTTGTAATAGACCTCAAAACGCTCTGCGACACGATGATCTTCGGTACTGATCTGCGCCAGTGACGCCTGGCTTGCCGGGAAGTGATAGACAAACGTCGGACGATCTTTGCCAATCTGCGGTTCAACACCGAAGGTAAACAGCAGCTGCAGCAGCGTGTCGCGATCCTCTTCGGTATCCGCCACGTTGCTCAAATCCAGTTTTGCCGCCACTTCGCGCAGCTGGGTTTTGTCAGCCGATAGCGGATCGATTTCCAGATGGCGCTGGAAAGCCTGCTGATAGGAGAGCGTTTCGGCTTCCGAGCATTCCAGAACCTGCTGCAGCAGATCGTCCACCTCATTCATCAGGCGGTACATATCATAATGCGGGCGGTACCACTCCAGCATGGTGAATTCCGGGTTGTGGTGACGCCCCATCTCTTCATTACGGAAGCTGCGGCACAGCTGATACACCGGACCGCATCCCGCCGCCAGCAGGCGTTTCATGTGGTATTCCGGGCTGGTCATCAGATACAAATTCATGCCCTGAGAGTGGCCGGGGCCAACAAAACGGGTTTCAAACGGCACCAGATGAATATCCGTTACCGTTGCCTGACTCATGCACGGCGTTTCCACCTCCAGGACTCCGCGGTCGGCAAAGAAACGGCGGATCTCCGCCATAATTGCAGCGCGTTTTAACAGATTAGGGATGGATGCGCTCGGCTGCCAGGTGGCCGTTTCGCTCATGAGTTGTTCTCCGATTTCAGACAAGGGCACGAAGTCTACTCGTTAGCAGGGGCAGAGACAAATTTTGCGCAGTAAAAAAGCGCATTTCATTTAGGTGAACTTTTTCGTGACGTATTTCATCAATCTTCATGATAAATCGCCGTACAGAACAGCAAAAAAATCGAACACGTCAAATTTCCCTGACATCTACACGGTTATACTGTTTTACCCATAAAGGAGCAGTGGAAACGCTTTCGCAATCGTCCTTTTGGACGGGTGAACTACCTTTAGTTTGTCGCGTTGCGAAATAACAAAAATCTGGAGGAATGTCGTGCAAACTTTTCAAGCCGATCTTGCCGTAATAGGCGCTGGCGGGGCTGGATTACGTGCTGCGATTGCTGCAGCACAAGCTAATCCCAACGCTAAAATCGCATTGATTTCAAAAGTCTATCCAATGCGTAGTCACACAGTGGCAGCAGAAGGAGGGTCCGCCGCCGTTGCGCAGGATCATGACAGCTTTGAATACCATTTCCACGACACGGTTGCAGGGGGCGACTGGCTTTGCGAACAGGATGTCGTTGACTACTTTGTGCACCATTGTCCCACGGAAATGACCCAGCTTGAACAGTGGGGATGTCCGTGGAGCCGCCGTCCGGACGGCAGCGTCAACGTTCGCCGCTTTGGCGGTATGAAGATTGAACGCACCTGGTTCGCCGCCGATAAAACCGGCTTCCACATGCTGCACACCCTGTTCCAGACCTCCCTCCAGTTCCCACAAATTCAGCGCTTCGATGAACATTTCGTCCTCGACATTCTGGTTGATGACGGGCAGGCGCGTGGCCTGGTGGCGATGAACATGATGGAAGGCACGCTCGTCCAGATCCGCGCCAACGCCGTAGTGATGGCGACGGGCGGTGCGGGTCGCGTTTATCGCTACAACACCAACGGCGGCATCGTCACCGGTGACGGCATGGGCATGGCGCTCGGCCACGGCGTACCGCTGCGCGATATGGAGTTCGTGCAGTATCACCCAACCGGTCTGCCGGGCTCCGGCATTCTGATGACGGAAGGCTGCCGCGGTGAAGGCGGTATTCTGGTCAATAAAAACGGCTATCGCTATCTGCAGGATTACGGCATGGGCCCGGAAACCCCGCTCGGCGAGCCGAAGAACAAATACATGGAACTCGGCCCGCGCGACAAAGTCTCTCAGGCCTTCTGGCACGAGTGGCGCAAAGGCAACACCATCTCCACGCCGCGCGGCGATGTGGTCTATCTCGACCTGCGTCACCTTGGCGAGAAGAAACTGCTGGAACGTCTGCCGTTCATCTGCGAGCTGGCGAAAGCCTACGTCGGCGTCGACCCGGTGAAAGAGCCGATTCCGGTGCGTCCAACCGCGCACTACACCATGGGCGGGATCGAAACCGACCAGCAGTGCGAAACCCGAATTAAAGGCCTGTTCGCCGTCGGCGAGTGTTCCTCCGTGGGTCTGCACGGCGCCAACCGTCTCGGGTCTAACTCGCTGGCAGAGCTGGTCGTCTTTGGCCGCATGGCGGGCGAGCGCGCGATGGAGCGGGCGGCTACAGCAGGCGAAGCCAACGGTGCCGCGCTGGATGCGCAGGTCGCAGACGTTGAAAAACGCCTGAAAGATCTGGTGAACCAGGAGGGTAACGAGAACTGGTCTAAGATCCGCGACGAGATGGGCCTGTCGATGGAAGAAGGCTGCGGTATTTACCGTACGCCAGAGCTGATGCAAAAAACCGTCGACAAGCTGGCGGAACTGCAGGAGCGCTTCAAGCGCGTGCGCATCACCGATACCTCCAGCGTATTCAACACCGACCTGCTCTACACCATCGAGCTGGGCCACGGCCTGAACGTCGCGGAATGTATGGCGCACTCTGCGCTGGCGCGTAAAGAGTCGCGTGGGGCCCACCAGCGTCTGGACGAAGGCTGTACCGAACGTGACGACGTCAATTTCCTGAAACACACTCTCGCCTGGCGCGATGCAGATGGCACCACACGTCTGGACTACAGCGACGTGAAAATCACTACGCTGCCGCCGGCTAAACGCGTGTACGGTGCAGAAGCAGAAGCCGCCGAGAAGAAGGAGAAGGCGAATGGCTGAGATGCAAAAAATGAAAGTTGAAGTGGTGCGCTACAATCCGGAAGTGGACGCCGCACCGCACAGCGCTTTCTATGAAGTCCCTTATGACGAGCAAACCTCCCTGCTGGATGCGCTCGGCTATATCAAAGACAACCTGGCGCCAGACCTGAGCTACCGCTGGTCCTGCCGTATGGCAATCTGCGGCTCCTGCGGCATGATGGTCAACAAGGTGCCGAAGCTGGCCTGTAAGACCTTCCTGCGCGAGTACACCAAAGGCATTAAGGTCGAAGCGCTGGGCAACTTCCCGATTGAACGCGATCTGGTGGTCGATATGACCCACTTTATCGAAAGCCTGGAAGCCATTAAGCCGTACATCATCGGTAATCCGCGCACGCCGGATCAGGGGCCGAATACCCAGACGCCGGCGCAGATGGCGAAATACCATCAGTTCTCCGGCTGCATCAACTGCGGCCTGTGCTACGCCGCCTGTCCACAGTTTGGCCTGAACAAGGAGTTCATCGGCCCGGCCGCCATTACCCTGGCGCACCGCTATAACGAAGACAGCCGCGACCACGGCAAAAAAGAACGTATGGCGCAGCTTAACAGCCAGAACGGCGTCTGGAGCTGTACCTTTGTGGGTTATTGCTCCGAAGTTTGTCCGAAGCACGTCGACCCGGCCGCCGCAATTCAACAGGGTAAAGTGGAAAGCTCGAAAGACTTTCTTATCGCTACCCTGAAACCACGCTAAGGAGTGCATGATGACGACTAAACGCAAAGCCTATGTGCGGCCTGTGCCGTCCACCTGGTGGAAAAACCTGCCGTTTTATCGCTTCTACATGCTGCGTGAAGGCACGGCGGTACCGGCGGTCTGGTTCAGTCTTGAGCTGATGTACGGCGTTTTTGCCCTCAAGCATGGCCCGGAAGCCTGGGCCAGCTTTGTCGGTTTCCTGCAAAACCCGATCGTTGTTGTTCTGAACCTGATCGTGCTCGCGGCCGCGCTGCTTCACACCAAAACCTGGTTTGAGCTGGCGCCAAAAGCGGCGAACATCATCGTAAAAGACGAGAAAATGGGGCCAGAGCCGGTGATTAAAGGGCTCTGGGCAGTGACGATTTTGGTCACTGTGGTCATTCTGTTTGTCGCATTGTTCTGGTAAGGAGACACCTGTGATCAATCCAAATCCAAAACGTTCTGACGAGCCGGTCTTCTGGGGCCTGTTTGGCGCAGGCGGCATGTGGAGTGCCATCATCGCCCCCGTCATCATTCTGCTGGTCGGCATTATGCTGCCGCTGGGGCTGTTCCCGGGCGATGCGCTGAGCTACGAGCGCGTGCTGGCGTTCGCGAGCAGCTTTATCGGCCGCGCGTTCATCTTCCTGATGATCGTCCTGCCGCTGTGGTGTGGCCTGCACCGTATTCACCATGCGATGCATGACCTGAAAATTCATGTACCGAGCGGGAAATGGGTGTTCTACGGTCTGGCGACCATCCTGACCGTGGTGACGCTGATTGCCGTGGTCACCATCTGACGCTTCTGGCCCGCCATCCGGCGGGCCTTTTATTTCTGCATCTTCCCCACCAGCCACTGGGCAAATTCGCGCATTGCGGGCGTTTCTGACCGTGACTGTAGCCTTGTCAGCCAGTAGCTGCCGAGGTCAATCTGCGTTGCAAACGGCTGTACGATGCGCTCGCTGCTGAGTAAATGGGTAAACATGTCGACAGGCGCAATGGCAATCCCTACGCCTGCCTGCGCAGCTTCCAGCATGGTCACGGACGAATCAAACACCATCACCCGGTGCGTCGGCGAGGGAGAGTGTTCGCCCGCTGCCTGCATCCACGCAGCCCACTCGTCGCGCCGGTAGGAGCGCAGCAGGGTAAACTTCAGGATATCTGCCGGGCTTTTGAGAACTGAGGCAATCTCGGGTGTACAGAGCGGAGACAGCGGCGCAGGGCAAAGGAATTCAGCATCGGTTCCATGCCACGCGCCGCCACCGTAGCGAATAGTGTAATCAAGCCCTTCGGCCGCTGGATCGACGCGATTGTTATGGGTGGAAAGCTGAAGATCAATATGCGGATAGCAGCGGCGAAAGTCCGCGAGCAGCGAGAATAAAACACCCGTGGCAAAAGTCCCTACCACACCTATTTTGAGCTTCTCCTGAGCGCGCTGGCTGGCAAAACGATCCAGCATTCCGGCGATGCGATCGAACGAGTCATTCAGCACCGGCAGCAAATTCTCGCCTTCGGTGGTCAACATCAGCCCTCGCGAAACGCGGACAAACAGCTGGCAATTAAGGTGCTGTTCCAGCGCCTTGACGTGCTGGCTAATCGCGGAATGGGTGACATTCAGCTCGATAGCGGCATGAGTAAAACTGAGATGCCTGGCGGCTGCTTCAAACGCCCGCAGGGAATTAAGAGGGAGATAGCTGCGCGTCATGGTCTCGTCCGTTAGAAAAATTAACAGCTAATGCTAAATTTAACCGTTTGTCAGCCATAGTCAAATCCAACAGACTACAGCGGTCTGACGGGCCCGGACACTCCCTTGAACTGCTATTACGGAAGATAAATGATGATGACTAAATCCCTTTGCTGCGCCCTGCTGCTCAGCACCTCCTGCTCGGTATTGGCTACCCCGATGTCAGAAAAACAGCTGGCTGAGGTGGTGGAGCGGACCGTTACGCCGCTGATGAAAGCGCAGGCCATTCCGGGTATGGCGGTGGCGGTGATTTATGAGGGTCAGCCGCACTACTTCACCTTCGGTAAAGCCGATGTTGCGGCGAACAAACCTGTCACTCCACAAACCTTGTTCGAACTGGGTTCTATAAGTAAAACCTTCACCGGCGTACTCGGTGGCGATGCCATTGCTCGGGGTGAAATATCGCTGGGCGATCCGGTGACAAAATACTGGCCTGAGCTGACAGGCAAGCAGTGGCAGGGGATCCGCATGCTGGATCTGGCAACCTATACCGCAGGAGGTTTGCCGTTACAGGTACCGGATGAGGTCACGGATAACGCCTCTCTGTTGCGCTTTTATCAAAACTGGCAGCCGCAGTGGAAGCCGGGCACCACGCGTCTTTACGCCAATGCCAGCATCGGTCTTTTTGGCGCGCTGGCGGTCAAACCTTCCGGCATGAGCTATGAGCAGGCCATAACGACGCGGGTCTTTAAGCCGCTCAAGCTGGACCATACGTGGATTAACGTTCCGAAAGCGGAAGAGGCGCATTACGCCTGGGGATACCGCGACGGTAAAGCGATACACGTTTCGCCAGGAATGCTGGACGCTGAAGCCTATGGCGTAAAAACCAACGTGCAGGATATGGCAAGCTGGGTGATGGTCAACATGAAGCCGGACTCCCTTCAGGATAATTCACTCAGGAAAGGCCTTACCCTGGCGCAGTCTCGCTACTGGCGCGTGGGGGCCATGTATCAGGGGTTAGGCTGGGAAATGCTTAACTGGCCGGTCGATGCCAAAACCGTGGTTGAAGGTAGCGACAATAAGGTTGCACTGGCACCGCTGCCTGCGAGAGAAGTGAATCCACCAGCGCCCCCGGTCAATGCATCCTGGGTCCATAAAACAGGCTCTACCGGCGGGTTTGGCAGCTACGTGGCATTTATTCCTGAAAAGCAGCTCGGTATTGTGATGCTGGCAAATAAAAGCTATCCGAACCCGGCACGCGTTGAGGCGGCATACCGTATTTTGAGCGCGCTGTAGTAAACATTGCCGGGTGGCGCTAACGCTTACCCGGCCTACAAAATCCACAGGGTGGCCACCCGGCGAAACACACCGCACAAAAACCACATTTTTCTTGCCGTCATCTACACTTAACAAAAAACAGTAAGGAAACTCCTATGCGCATTCTGCCTGTTATCGCCGCGGTGACAGCCGCGTTTTTAGTGGTTGCCTGCAGTTCCCCTACCCCGCCTCCAGGCGTTACCGTCGTCTCGCCTTTTGATGCACAACGCTTCCTTGGAACATGGTATGAAATCGCGCGCCTCGACCATCGGTTTGAGCAGGGCTTAGAGAAGGTCACTGCGAATTACAGCCCGATGGATGATGGCGGTATTCAGGTGATCAACCGGGGCTATAATCCCGATCGGGAGATGTGGCAGCAGTCGATTGGGAAAGCGTACTTCACGGGCGACCCGCGACGGGCCGCGCTCAAAGTCTCTTTCTTCGGCCCGTTTTATGGCGGCTATAACGTGATCGCGCTCGACAGAGAGTACCGTCACGCGCTGGTCTGCGGGCCGGATCGCGACTATCTGTGGATACTTTCCCGCACGCCAACTATTTCGTCAGAAATGAAACAGCAGATGCTGGACGTCGCGACCCGGCAAGGGTTTGATGTGTCAAAACTTATTTGGGTAAAACAACCCCATTAATGGGTACTGAGCTTCAGCCCAACGATCCCGGCCACAATCAAGGCGAGGCTGGCGATACGCGCCAGACTCGCTGACTCTCCCAGCAGCAGAATGCCGGTGATGGCGGCCCCCACCGCACCAATGCCCGTCCAGACGGCATAAGCCGTTCCCACAGGCAGCGAGCGCATTGCCCAGGATAACAGGACAATACTCACGATCATCGCGGTGACGGTTATGACGCTGGGCGTCAGGCGGGTAAATCCGTGGGTGTACTTGAGACCAATTGCCCATACCACTTCGAGCAGGCCAGCAATAAAAAGAATAATCCAGGACATTTCAGGCTCCTTAACTTAATACAAGTTGGGGCCGTCCCCGGTGAAAGAAACGCTTACGGGTCGTCCCGTAAGGCAGAGATTACGCCCCATATTGTGGTTAGCGTGCTATTTTTTTTCAATCATTTTTTGCTGAACACGTTAAGGCAAGAAATAGCCGCAGTATGGCGCGTAGTTCCGGCATTTAGCACTCATCCGACTTCTCTATGATGATGTGCTTTCTGATGGCAGGAAGCCAAACCACTAGCCGACTGCGAATAAAATATGTTCAAAATTCTTTTGATTGACCGTTGTCACTTCACCCGCACAGGGTTTGAAGCATGGCTCAATCATTCCGGTTTGTTCCCGGGACACTACGTTGTGACCGGGTTAAATAATCTGTTCCTTGCCAGGGAGCACATTCTGCAATGGAAACCCACGCTGGTTATCGCCGATCTTTACGGCTTCAGGCAGGATATTCATCATTTTCAGCAGCTCTCGTCGTTGCTGAGTGCCAGTGAACGATTACCGTTTATTTTGCTGCAATCGGGAGAGGACCGCGGCATGACCGACTGGCTCGGACAGTTCCCGGTGTGGTCGTCGCTGTTGAAAAACGCCAGTCTCGAAGAAGTGGCAACGACGATCAACGACGCATTAATCTCACGCGCCAGCGCTGACAGGCCAACGGCGGCGGCCCCCTTGCTGACCCGACAGGAAGAGAAAGTGCTGACATTGTGGATGGACGGTGCGAGCAATCAAAAAATTGCCGCTCACCTGAGTATCAACGGAAAAACGGTGTATACCTATAAACGCAATATCCGCATGAAATTGCATATGGATACGCGTTTTTCTCCGTTCTTATCCCTGCAGGAATCAGAAAGCTGACGGTACGAAACCCGCTGGTCTCGTACCGTATGTTAATTACTGCTGAGCTTTGGTTGCCGCACCAGAGATTGCGCTACCACCTTCAGAAATGTCCTGACCGACGCCACGCGTGGTATTACAGGCTGTTAAGACTGAAGAAAGTACCAGGACTGAAAAGATCGCTGCAATTGTTTTCTTAACCATAATATCTTCCTTTTATAGCCAAAGTTGTTTTGTGTATAGCAACTTAAGAATAGACAAGATCCCGCCGGTTGACGGAAAAGGAAGTATTTTTAGGAAAATTAGACGAACTTAGCTGGCGGCGCGAGAAATGATATGACCGAGATCCTGGATATCTTGTCCCATCCCACGGGTGGTGTTACAGCCGGAAAGTAATGCACTGGAAAGCGCTAACAGAAGCAGAATTTTAACGGTACGTTTCATTATCCCTGCCTGCAAAAATCAGGCGCAGCGGGCGCTGCGCCTTCAATCATGACGTAAATTACTTCACGCGGGATACGTATTCGCCGGAGCGGGTATCCACTTTGATCACTTCGCCAGTCTGTACGAACAGTGGAACTTTAACCACTGCGCCGGTAGACAGTTTGGCTGGTTTACCACCGGTACCTGCGGTATCACCTTTCAGACCTGGATCGGTTTCAACGATTTCCAGTTCAACGAAGTTTGGTGGGGTCACAGCGATAGGCTGGCCGTTCCACAGGGTCACGATGCACTCAGCCTGATCCAGCAGCCATTTAGCGCTATCACCTACCGCTTTCTCATCAGCAGACAGCTGTTCGAAAGTGGAGTTGTTCATGAAATGCCAGAACTCACCGTCGTTGTACAGATAGGTTAGGTTCATATCAACAACATCAGCGCCTTCAGCGGAGTCAGTAGACTTGAAGGTTTTCTCAACACGGGTACCGGTCAGCAGACGGCGCAGCTTAACGCGTGCGAATGCCTGGCCTTTACCTGGTTTAACGAATTCGCTGGCTTCAACCGCGTACGGTTCGCCGTCCATCATGATTTTAAGACCAGCACGAAAATCGTTGCTATAGTACGTTGCCATAAGGCCCTCTAAATTTGTTAACTGGTAGCTAAGCCACAAAATGGCGCATATTGTAACCCTAAACACCCCGTCCAGAGAAGATTGGTTATCGCAACTTGCCGATGTAATCACCAGTCCTGATGAATTGCTGCGTCTTTTAGACCTCGATCAGCACCCAGAGTTGCTTGCAGGCCGAGAGGCAAAGCGCCTTTTCGCCCTGCGCGTTCCCCGTGCGTTTGTGGCGCGAATGGAGAAAGGCAACCCCGACGATCCACTTTTAAAACAAACGCTTACTTCGCATGATGAGTTTGTCAGCGCGCCGGGATACAGCACCGACCCGCTGGAAGAGCAGAACAGCGTGGTGCCGGGTTTACTGCACAAGTATCTCAACCGCGCCCTGCTGCTGGTAAAAGGCGGTTGCGCGGTAAATTGTCGTTATTGCTTCCGTCGGCACTTCCCCTATGCCGAAAACCAGGGCAATAAACGCAACTGGCAGGTCGCGCTGGACTATATCGCCGCCCATCCGGAGCTGGATGAGATTATTTTTTCCGGCGGTGACCCGCTGATGGCAAAAGATCATGAGCTGGACTGGCTGCTGACCCAGCTTGAAGCCATTCCGCACATTAAGCGCCTGCGTATTCACAGCCGTTTACCGATTGTCATTCCGGCACGTGTCACTGACGGCCTGGTGTTACGCCTGGAGCAGTCAAGATTGCAGGTGCTGCTGGTGAACCATATCAACCACGCGAACGAAATTGACGATGACTTTCGCGCGGCGATGGCGCGTCTGCGTAAAGCGGGCGTGACGCTGCTGAACCAGAGCGTGCTGCTGCGCGGCGTGAACGACAGCGCCCGCGTGCTGGCTGACCTGAGCAATGCCCTGTTTGATGCGGGCGTGATGCCCTATTACCTGCACGTGCTGGATCGCGTTCAGGGCGCGGCCCATTTCATGGTGACGGATGAAGAAGCCCGGCAGATTATGCGCGAACTGTTAACGCTGGTCTCAGGCTATATGGTGCCGAAGCTGGCACGCGAGATTGGCGGAGAGCCGAGCAAGACGCCGCTGGATTTGCAGCTGCGGCAGCACTAGTTTCCCCTCACCCTAACCCTCTCCCACAGGGAGAGGGAAAAGGCAATCAGTTCGGGCACTTGTAGACCTGGCCGTTCATCTGGCTGGCGGTCGGCACGAAGCTGGACAGCATACTCTGCGTTGGGCTGCTCACGCCGTAAATCACGTTACCGCCCATTGCCGCAGCCTGGTTACGCAGGGCATTCGCCGCACCGCGCATCGAGCCACCTTCCTCGCCATGCTGACCTGACATCCAGTTACTTTGCTCACCGGTTGCCGTGCCTAACAGCTGGCATTCACTGCCAGGCTTATCTTCCACAAAGCGAACGCCCTGGCCCGCTGCCGACAGCTCATTGCTGGAGCTACAACCCGCCAGCAGCAATGCTGCCCCTACAATCCCTGCACAGACTTTTACGCGCATGTTATTCCTCGTTTTCAATAAGCTGGACAGTAGTTGTCCGTGTGTAAATCTTATACCTAAAAGATGACCAAAAGAAAAACCCCCGAGCATTTCTGCCCGGGGGTTTTTCACATTCTACGACGTAGAACGCACGATTACATCATGCCGCCCATACCGCCCATGCCGCCCATGCCAGCAGCACCTAAGTCAGGTGCATCGCCTTTAGGCAGGTCGGTTACCATGCACTCGGTGGTGATCATCAGGCCAGCGACAGATGCCGCGTACTGCAGAGCAGAACGGGTCACTTTCGTTGGGTCCAGGATACCGAAGTCGATCATGTTGCCGTATTCTTCAGTTGCTGCGTTGTAACCGTAGTTACCTTCGCCCGCTTTCACGTTGTTCGCAACCACAGATGGCTCTTCACCGGCGTTAGAAACGATCTGACGCAGAGGGGCTTCCATTGCGCGCAGCGCAACTTTGATACCCACGTTCTGATCTTCGTTCTGTGCGGTCAGGCCTGCCAGTTTAGCGGCAACACGCACCAGCGCAACACCACCACCAGCAACCACGCCTTCTTCTACCGCTGCACGGGTCGCATGCAGGGCATCGTCAACGCGTGCTTTTTTCTCTTTCATTTCAACTTCGGTAGCTGCACCGACTTTGATTACCGCAACGCCGCCAGCCAGTTTCGCTACGCGCTCCTGCAGTTTTTCACGGTCGTAATCGGAAGTCGCTTCTTCGATCTGCTTACGGATCTGACCCACGCGGCCCTGAATAGCGGCTTCTTCACCCACACCGTCGATGATGGTGGTGGTGTCTTTGTTGATCACAACGCGTTTCGCCTGGCCCAGGTCTTCCAGGGTCGCTTTTTCCAGCTCCATACCGATCTCTTCAGAGATCACGGTACCGCCGGTCAGGGTAGCGATATCCTGCAGCATCGCTTTACGGCGATCGCCGAAGCCAGGTGCTTTAACAGCAGCCACTTTCACGATGCCGCGCATGGTGTTAACCACCAGGGTCGCCAGCGCTTCGCCTTCAACATCTTCAGCGATGATAACCAGAGGCTTGCCTGCTTTCGCAACGGCTTCCAGTACTGGCAGCATTTCGCGGATGTTGGAGATTTTCTTGTCAGCCAGCAGGATGAACGGGCTTTCCAGCTCAACAGCACCCGTTTCTGGCTTGTTGATGAAGTATGGGGACAGGTAACCGCGGTCGAACTGCATACCTTCAACCACGTCCAGTTCGTCTTCCAGACCGGTACCGTCTTCAACGGTGATCACACCTTCTTTACCGACTTTGTCCATCGCTTCAGCGATCAGTTTACCTACGGTTTCATCGGAGTTAGCGGAGATAGTACCAACCTGAGCAATGGCTTTAGAGTCAGAGCATGGTACGGACAGTGCTTTCAGCTCTTCAACAGCGGAGGCGACAGCTTTGTCGATACCACGTTTCAGATCCATTGGGTTCATGCCCGCAGCAACGGCTTTCAGACCTTCGGTGATGATTGCCTGCGCCAGTACGGTCGCGGTGGTGGTACCGTCACCAGCAGCGTCGTTTGCTTTAGAGGCAACTTCTTTCACCATCTGCGCGCCCATGTTTTCGAACTTGTCTTCCAGCTCAATTTCACGTGCTACAGAAACACCATCTTTGGTGATGGTTGGCGCGCCGAAGGATTTATCCAGCACTACGTTGCGGCCTTTCGGGCCCAGAGTCACTTTAACTGCATCTGCCAGTACGTTTACGCCGCGGAGCATTTTTACACGAGCGTCGTTACCGAATTTTACGTCTTTAGCTGCCATGTTCTTATTTCCTCAAATTCTCGTGCGTAAATTACGCTTCAACAATTGCCAGAATGTCGCTCTCGGACATGATCAACACTTCTTCATTGTCGATCTTCTCGGATTTCACGCCGTAGCCATCGTTGAAAATTACGATGTCACCAACTTTAACGTCCAGTGGCTGCACAGTTCCGTTTTCCAGGATGCGGCCCTTACCGACAGCGATGATTTCGCCACGCGTTGATTTGGCTGCTGCAGAACCGGTCAGAACGATGCCGCCAGCAGACTTGGTTTCAACTTCTTTACGTTTGACGATCACACGATCATGTAACGGACGAATACTCATTGATAGCTCTCCTTTGAGAAAGTCATTATCAGTTATGGATGACGCCGGCCCGCATGCGGTTTTCCGACTAGTGCCCTGAGAGATGGGGATAGCTTTTTCCCCCTTCAAGGGGGAGTCGAAAAAAAAATTTGCGAAAGTGTTACCATCGCCTCTCTTTTGGTACTGGCAGGGCGATGTGAATGAGTGGACTCAAGCAGGAGCTGGGGCTGGCGCAGGGCGTCGGACTGCTCTCAACCTCCTTGTTAGGTACGGGCGTGTTTGCCGTACCCGCACTGGCGGCTCTGGTGGCTGGAAATAATAGCCTGTGGGCGTGGCCGGCGCTGATTGTATTGGTTTTCCCGATAGCCATTGTGTTTGCCATCCTGGGGCGGCATTTCCCCAGCGCGGGCGGCGTGGCGCACTTTGTCGGACTGGCCTTTCGCCCGCGGCTACAGCGTGTCACCGGCTGGCTGTTTCTCTCCGTCATTCCGGTTGGCCTACCTGCGGCGTTGCATATTGCGACCGGCTTTGGTCAGGCGCTGTTTGGCTGGCATAACGAGCAGTTATTGCTGGCCGAACTGGGTACGCTGGCGATCGTCTGGTGGGTGGGTTCTCGAGGCGCCAGCTCCAGCGCCAACCTGCAGACGCTGGTTGCGGTGCTGATTGTCGCGCTCGTTGTCGCAATCTGGTGGGCGGGCGATATCACAATAAAGGAAATTCCCTTCCCTGCGCTGACAGACGTCGACGATTCCGAGCTTTTCGCCGCGCTCTCCGTCATGTTCTGGTGTTTTGTCGGCCTGGAAGCCTTTGCCCATCTGGCCTCTGAATTTAAGCAGCCTGAACGCGATTTCCCCCGCGCGCTGATGATAGGCCTGCTGCTGGCAGGTACGGTCTATTGGGCATGTACCGTGCTGGTCTTACACTTCCACGCGTTCGGAGCGGATCTCGCCGCCGCGGCATCGCTGCCGGGTATCGTGGTGGAACTGTTCGGCGTGAAGGCGCTGTGGATCGCCTGTGTCATCGGCTATCTCGCCTGTTTTGCCAGCCTCAATATTTATATCCAGAGCTTTGCCCGGCTGGTTTGGTCGCAGGCGCTCGACAAACCTGAGAATCGCCTCGCGCGCCTGTCTAAACGCCAGCTTCCGCTGAATGCCCTGAATACCGTACTGGGCTGCTGCGCGGTGAGCACGCTGTGTATTTACGCACTGAAGATTAATCTGGACGCGCTGATCGTCTACGCCAACGGCATTTTCATCATGATCTACCTGCTGTGCATGCTGGCGGGATGTCGTTTGCTGAAAGGTCGCTATAAAGCTCTGGCGGTCGTCGGGGGTTTGCTTTGCCTGCTGTTGCTGGCGATGGTGGGATGGAAGAGTCTGTACGCGATTATCATGCTGGCAGGGCTGTGGGTGTTTTTGCCGAAGCGCGGTGCGCTCCCGGAGGCCCGGTAGGCGAAGCGCCACCGGGCAACAAAATCACCGATCGTCTTTATGATCTAAACGGTCGTGCTGTTCATCCTTACGCTGATACTCCCCTTCAAAGGTATCGCCCGGCCCGGTGCTGAACCCGCCGCCCGGCATACGGCTAAAGCGCAGATGCGGCAGCAGCTTCATGGTCAGGTGTTTTTGCACCGGCGGCAGAAGCAGCAGCAGGCCGAGGAAGTCAGTGAAGAACCCCGGCAGGATCAGCAGCAGCCCCGCAATAATCAACGACACGCTTTTGATCATCTCTTCCGCCGGGCTTTCCCCTGCGGCCATCTTCTGCTGCATTATCAGGAAATTTTTGAAACCCTGATTACGCACCAGCGACATGCCGATGACGGAGGTGAAAATCACCAGAATCAGCGTCAGCAGGACGCCCAGCACATGGGCAACCTGGATGAAAATGGAAATTTCAATGTAAACATAGAGAAAGAAAGCAATAAACGGTATCCAGCGCACTGGCATCTCCTGTGTGGCAGAGGCCATAGGGCCCCTGTCTGAATGTGTTCGCGACGCGCGTTTGTATGAGATGGTGACGGTTAGCGAAAATTCAATCAGTTTGCACGGATATTTTTTTTGGAAATTTTAAAGCGGTGACCCATTTCACAGATTAATAATTATCATGGAATCGGCTCGATAATAAGTGATCCAGCTTACGGCAATTCGCTATCATCAGCATATGATCTCGAGCATCTGGCTGATTGAGGGAATAATCGTCGGTCAGAAAATATTCAAAACCACATAAATACTGTGTGTTTAGTACAATCCATCGGCAGCTTGAAAAGAAGGTTCACATGTTAAACAACATTCGTATCGAAGAAGACTTGTTGGGTACCAGGGAAGTTCCAGCGGATGCCTACTACGGTGTCCACACTCTGAGAGCGATTGAAAACTTCTACATCAGCAACAGCAAAATCAGCGACATCCCTGAGTTTGTCCGTGGCATGGTGATGGTGAAGAAAGCCGCAGCACTGGCCAACAAAGAGCTGCAAACCATTCCTAAAAGCGCGGCAAATGCGATTATCGCAGCCTGCGATGAAGTGCTGAACAACGGCAAATGCATGGACCAGTTCCCGGTTGACGTCTATCAGGGCGGCGCGGGCACCTCCGTCAACATGAATACCAACGAAGTACTGGCAAACATTGGCCTGGAGCTGATGGGTCACCAGAAAGGTGAATACCAGTACCTGAACCCGAACGATCACGTAAACAAATGCCAGTCTACTAACGACGCCTACCCTACCGGCTTCCGTATCGCGGTGTATGCCTCAGTGGTGAAACTGGTGGATGCGATCAACCAGCTGGGTGATGGCTTCCAGCGTAAAGCGGTTGAGTTCCAGGACATCCTGAAAATGGGTCGTACCCAGCTGCAGGACGCGGTGCCGATGACGCTCGGCCAGGAATTCCACGCGTTTAACGTACTGCTGAACGAAGAGACCAAAAACCTTCTGCGCACCTCCGAGCTGCTGCTGGAAGTGAACCTGGGCGCCACCGCCATCGGTACCCGTCTGAACACCCCGGATGGCTATCAGCAGCTGGCGGTACAGAAGCTGGCTGAAGTCTCTAACCTGCCGGTTGTGCCTGCAGAAGACCTGATCGAAGCCACCTCCGACTGCGGCGCCTACGTCATGGTACACAGCGCCCTGAAACGTCTGGCGGTGAAACTGTCCAAAATCTGTAACGACCTGCGCCTGCTCTCTTCCGGTCCGCGCGCTGGCCTGAATGAAATTAACCTGCCAGAGCTGCAGGCCGGTTCATCCATCATGCCAGCCAAGGTGAACCCGGTGGTGCCAGAAGTGGTGAACCAGGTTTGCTTCAAAGTCATCGGTAACGATACGACCGTGACCATGGCCTCTGAAGCGGGTCAGCTGCAGCTGAACGTGATGGAGCCAGTGATTGGCCAGGCGATGTTTGAATCCATCCACATCCTGACCAACGCCTGCTACAACCTGCTGGAAAAATGCATTAACGGCATCACGGCGAATAAAGAAGTCTGTGAGGGTTATGTCTACAACTCCATCGGGATCGTCACCTACCTCAACCCGTTCATCGGTCACCACAACGGTGATATCGTCGGTAAGATTTGCGCCGAAACCGGTAAGAGCGTACGTGAAGTGGTGCTGGAGCGCGGGCTGTTGACCGAAGCTGAGCTGGACGATATCTTCTCGGCCCAGAACCTGATGCACCCGGCATATAAAGCGAAACGATATACCGATGAAAGCGAACAGTAACCGTTCTGGCTAGGCTTCTTAAGGCACGTCACTTGTGACGTGCCTTTTTTCTTTTTAGGCGTTACCTAAATACAACAATTCAATATCAACTTGTTAATAAGCAAGGCAGGTCCTTATGTTTGGAGCAGAACTCGTCATCGTCTTGTTGGCGATTTATTTGGGAGCAAGACTCGGGGGTATCGGCATCGGTTTTGCCGGCGGTCTCGGGGTGCTCGTTCTTACCCTTATCTTTCAGATTAAACCCGGCGCAATCCCGTTCGACGTTATCGAAATCATCATGGCAGTTATTGCCGCTATCGCCGCCATGCAGGTGGCAGGCGGTATGGACTACCTGGTCAGCCTGGCGGAGCGTATGCTGCGCCGCCATCCAAAATACATTACCTTCCTTGCCCCGCTGGTGACCTGGTTTATGACCATTCTCGCCGGTACGGGCCACACCGCCTTCTCTACGCTGCCGGTGATTACCGAAGTGGCGAAAGAGCAGGGTATCCGTCCGTCTCGTCCGCTCTCTATTGCCGTCGTCGCGTCCCAGATTGCGATTACCGCCTCACCGATTTCCGCTGCGGTGGTCTTCTTCGCCGGTATCCTTGAGCCGATGGGCGTGAGCTACCTGACGCTGCTGGCGATCTGTATCCCGGTGACGCTGATCGCGGTGATGATCACTGCCGTGCTGTGTAACTTCCTCGGCGCCGAACTGAAAGACGATCCGGTTTACCAGGAACGCCTTGCCAAGGGTGAAGTGAGGCTGCGCGGCAGCCAGGTCTTCGAGCTGAAGCCGCACGCAAAACGTTCCGTGCTGCTGTTTCTGATCGGTATTGTCGCGGTGATGTTCTACGCGACCGCCATCAGCGACACCGTGGGCCTGATCCAGAACCCGGTCCTGCCGCGTAACGAAGCGATTGTGGTGTTTATGCTGACCATCGCGACGCTGATTAGCATCACCTGTAAAATCGACACCAGCGAAGTGCTGAACGCCAGCACCTTCAAATCAGGTATGAGCGCCTGCGTGTGCGTCCTCGGCGTAGCCTGGCTTGGTGATACCTTCGTGAAAGCGCACATCAGCGACATTCAGACCGTAGCAGGCGACCTGCTGCACAACTACCCGTGGCTGCTGGCGGTGGTGCTGTTCTTTGCCGCTACCCTGCTTTACTCCCAGGCGGCGACCACAAAAGCGTTGATGCCTGCGGCACTGATGCTGGGCGTTACGCCACTGACGGCGATTGCCTCTTTCGCGGCGGTTTCCGCCCTGTTCGTTCTGCCAACCTACCCAACCCTGCTGGCGGCGGTGGAGATGGACGACACCGGCTCAACACGTATCGGTAAGTATGTGTTTAACCACTCGTTCCTGATCCCGGGCGTGGTCGCCATTTCACTTTGCGTGATCCTCGGCTTTATCATTGGCGGCGTGGTGCTGTAAACGGTGAGTGGTTGTAAAAATAGTTAAAATCGGGCCGCTCTGCGGCCCGTTTCATTAATGACCAACCGCCTTGCGTGATATAGTGAAGCCTTTCGTGATGAGGAGGTCGACTTGTGAACACGCCTGATGCTGTTGTCGTACTGTGTACCGCCCCTGATGAAGCCTCTGCCCAGGATCTCGCCGCCAAAGTGCTGGCAGAAAAACTGGCAGCCTGCGTGACGCTCCTCCCCGGTGCCACCTCCCTTTATTACTGGGAAGGCAAGCTGGAGCAAGAGTACGAAGTCCAGATGTTGCTCAAAACCAATCTGGCGAATCAGCAGGCTCTCCTGGACTGCCTCAAATCTCATCATCCTTACCAAACTCCGGAACTGCTGGTGCTGCCAGTGGTCCACGGCGATAACGACTATCTCTCATGGCTCAACGCTTCCTTACGCTGATCCTGCTGCTGTGCAGCACGTCAGCTTTTGCCGGGTTGTTTGACGCGCCCGGCCGTTCGAACTTTATTCCTGCCGACCGGGCGTTCGTTTTCGACTTTCAGCAAAACCAGCACGATCTCAGTCTTACCTGGCAGGTGAAAGAGGGCTATTACCTCTACCGCAAGCAGGTGAGCATTACCCCTGCCCAGGCAAACGTAGGCGCATTACAGTTGCCCGCAGGCGAGTGGCACGAGGACGAGTTCTACGGCAAGAGTGAAATCTACCGCCAGCGCTTAAGCGTGCCCGTGACGGTGAATCAGGCCGATAAAGGTGCAACGCTGACGGTGACCTACCAGGGGTGCGCGGACGCGGGATTCTGCTATCCGCCGGAAACGAAAGTCGTGCCGCTTAGCGAAGTGAAAGCGACTGCTGCTGTAACGCCGGTCCCCTCTGTTGAGAAAACCAACGACAGCGCTGACCTTCCGTTCTCAGCGTTGTGGGCTTTACTGATTGGTATCGGCATTGCCTTTACGCCGTGCGTGTTGCCGATGTATCCGCTCATCTCTGGCATCGTGCTGGGCGGCAAACAGCGTCTTTCTACCGCCCGCGCGCTGCTGCTGGCTTTTATATACGTGCAGGGAATGGCGCTAACCTACACGGCGCTCGGCCTCGTGGTTGCCGCTGCCGGGTTACAGTTCCAGGCCGCACTGCAGCATCCTTACGTCCTTATTGGCCTGTCGGCGGTCTTCATCCTGCTGGCACTGTCGATGTTCGGCCTGTTTACCCTGCAGCTACCGTCGGCTTTGCAGACTCGCTTAACGCTGATGAGCAACCGTCAGCAGGGCGGCTCCGCAGGCGGCGTGTTCGCGATGGGTGCCATTGCTGGGCTGATATGCTCTCCCTGCACCACCGCGCCGCTGAGCGCCATCCTGCTCTATATCGCCCAGAGCGGTAACATGTGGCTCGGCGGCGGAACGTTGTACCTGTATGCCCTGGGCATGGGCCTGCCGCTGATTCTGGTCACGGTTTTCGGTAATCGACTTCTGCCGAAGAGCGGCCCGTGGATGGAGACGGTGAAAACCGCATTTGGCTTTGTCATCCTCGCGCTGCCGGTGTTCCTCCTTGAGCGTATCATCGGCGACGCCTGGGGTTTGCGCCTGTGGGCGATGCTCGGCGTAGCGTTCTTTACATGGGCGTTTATCTTCAGCCTGGGGGCGAAGAAGCCATGGATGCGCCTGGTGCAAATCCTGCTGCTGGCTGCCGCGCTGGTGAGCGTACGCCCTCTGCAGGACTGGGCGTTCGGCACACCGGTGGGTCAGATGCAAGCGCATCTGAACTTCACCCAGATTAAAAACGTGGATGAACTTAATAGCGCCCTGGCAGAGGCGAAAGGCAAACCGGTGATGCTCGATCTCTATGCCGACTGGTGTGTCACCTGCAAAGAGTTTGAAAAATATACTTTTAGCGATCCACAGGTGCAAAGCGCCCTGAAAGAGACCGTTTTGCTCCAGGCTAACGTGACCGCCAATAATGCGCAGGATAAGGCTCTGCTGAAGCAGCTTAACGTACTCGGGCTGCCAACCATTCTGTTCTTCAATCAACAGGGCCATGAGCAGCCTGAGCAGCGTGTAACCGGGTTTATGGATGCTGCCGCATTTAGCGCGCATTTGCGCAATCGCCAACCGTAAACAACACTTTAAACGGGACAAACCGTTGGGAATAGCGGAGGAGATAACCGTGCAACGTGAAGACGTACTGGGACAAGTCCTGCAACTACTTGAGATTCAAGGGATCGCCAGCACCACGCTTGAGATGGTAGCCGACCGTATCGATTATCCTCTGGATGAACTTAAGCGCTTCTGGCCGGATAAAGAGGCGCTACTCTATGATGCCCTGCGCTATCTCAGCCAGCAGGTTGATATCTGGCGCAGACAGCTGATGCTGAATGAAGAACTGACCGCGGAGCAAAAGCTGCTGGCGCGCTATACCGCGCTGACGGAATGCGTCAGCAACAACCGCTACCCGGGTTGTCTGTTCATCGCCGCCTGCACTTATTTTCCCGACCCAGGCCATCCTATCCACCAGTTGGCGGAGCAGCAAAAACGGGCGGCGCATGACTTCACCCACGAGCTGCTGACCACGCTGGAAGTCGATGACCCTGCGATGGTGGCTAAACAGATGGAGCTGGTGCTGGAAGGTTGCCTCAGCCGCATGCTGGTGAACCGTAGCCAGGCAGATGTGGATACGGCGCACCGCCTGGCGGAAGATATTCTACGCTTTGCCCAATGCAGAATGGGTGGAGCGCTGACCTAAGCCAGCATGCCCGCCCAGGCGGAGATGAGCAGACACAGCGCCATCAGACGCTGAAACCGCACCATCGCCACGGTGGTGCGAAAAATTCGGTTCACCGCTTTACCCAGCCACGCCCAGCACATCAAGCAGACTATTGAGATCAGCAGAAACCATAGCGCCATTAGCGCAATATCCCGCAATGCATGGTCGCCAGCAGGCGTAAACAGGCTGACGACGGCCAGCGCCATCATCCAGGTTTTGGGGTTCACGATCTGCAGCAGCGCCGCCGCCTGAGCGGTGAATCGGATACGGTGCTCAGCGGAGAGACGGGCAGCCGGGGCACGAAACAGCTGCCAGCTCATCCAGCTTAGCCACAGCACGCCTGTCCAGCTCATTATCTGACGTATCAGAGGGTACTGACGCAGCACTTCCCCCGCGCCCGCGCCGGATACCAGCACGATCGCACTGGCCGCGATACACCCGCCCAGAATAGCAGGTACGGTATTTTTTACGCCAAAGTGCTGGCTGTTCGTCAGCACGAGAATATTGGTCGGCCCCGGCGTAATGGAGGCGACAAATGCGAACAACAGAAAGGGTATCAAACTCACAGGTGGCTCCTTTTTATTAGAGCCATGAATGTGCCGTTATTTTTTGGAAACGTCTGGAAGGTTTGTGCACAACCGTCGGTAGTGTGCAGGAGAGATGCGGTAAGCACGCTGAAACCAACGCCCCAGATGGCTTTGATCGGCAAATCCCACTGCGGCAGCCACATCAACGGGCTGGTCGCCACGCGCCAGCAGCTGTCGGGCCTTTGCCAGACGAAGCTGAATAAGCCATGCGTGTGGCGCCAGGTTGAACTCGCGCTTAAAACAGCGCGTCAGGGTAAAGCGATCTGTGCCCGTCTCGCGCGCAAGATCTGACAGCCCCACGTTCTCACCGATATGGGCATAGAGATAGTCGCGCGCACGATGCGCCACGGCAGCGCTTTGTAACTGCGACGGCAGTTTCTTACGCCAGTGGCAGTGGGCGGTGATCCGGGAGAGCAGATTATCCATTGTGCTCTGCTGAACGATTTTCATCTCGTCATTATGCAGGGTGGAAAATGTCTCACCGATAGCGCGCACCAGCTGCGGCTCCCGCGTCAGCGTTTGGGCAAAGTGGAGTGAATAACTCCCTGGAGTAGATTCGTAAAGCCCCTGTAGCGCACGGGTAAGCCAGCGCTCATCAAGATAGAAGGTCAAATAGGTAAAGCCGCCCTCTACAGGCGCATCACCGTCGTGGATCTCGCCAGGCTCGAGGAGAAATGCGTCACCCGGCTGGCTACGATGACGCTCACGGCGGCAGTGAAACTGCTGCGTGCCAGAGAGGGTTATCCCTACCAGATAGCTATCGTGCCAGTGCGGATCAAAGGCATGCCCTTCGAAATGCGCTTTAATCGTCTCAATACCCGTTTCTGTATGCTGACGCAGTTCAAGCCAGTCATTTGCCATACTGCCCTCCTCTTGCTATCAGCATTGCCGTATTACACTGGTTATGTCTGGAAGATTTGTGCATTTTCACGGCGAAAGCGGACAGATTGCCGCAAACTTAAGCAGTCGAACAGCTTTTCCCGAAATAATGTTGACGATCGAGCGTGATTGCGGTTTAATGCGCTCCGTTGCCCGGATAGCTCAGTCGGTAGAGCAGGGGATTGAAAATCCCCGTGTCCTTGGTTCGATTCCGAGTCCGGGCACCACTATTTAAAGAACCCAGCCATAGGCTGGGTTTTTGCTTTTCTGCGTTTATACATCCCATCTTTGTATTCCTGTTTCTCTTTGCCGTGTGATCGTGCGTCTGCGTTGCCGGATGGCGGCTTTGCCTTTTTCGGTCTACTGAGCCCGCAGGCCCGGCAAGCACAGCGCCAACGGACTTTTCTGCGCACAAAGCAAAAAACCCCGCACCTTACGGTGCGGGGTTTTTCTATTTGATGCCTGGCAGTTCCCTACTCTCACATGGGGAGACCCCACACTACCATCGGCGCTACGGCGTTTCACTTCTGAGTTCGGCATGGGGTCAGGTGGGACCACCGCGCTAAAGCCGCCAGGCAAAT
>NZ_JBLKCZ010000013.1:0-104673 GCF_047530595.1 Enterobacter sp. 01-M-02-SI-ECC
CTGTTCGTCGGAAAAACGCTTCTTCATGGGGATGTCCTCATGTGGCTTATGAAGACATTACTAACATCGGGGTGTACTAATCAACGGGGAGCAGGTCAAGGCATTCATCATTACTGGCCTGTCAATTGCGTTCTTAAATAGCAGCCCGCACGTCAGCAGCATGAAGAGTGATAACCCGGAAGGGTAACCGTCTGGCAGGAAGCCAGACGGTGGAAGGGTTATGCTTTACGCGTCGCCGCTTTCATTGCGGTCACAAACGCTTTCAGATCGGCCAGCATCTGCTCGGGCTTGTCCACGTTCTTTTCGATGATCTTCACAATCGCGGAGCCGGAGATGGCACCAGCCGCCTTCGCGTCAATCGCTGCGGTGACCTGATCCGGGGATGAAATCCCGAACCCCTGCAGCGGAGGCGCGGCATGGTACTCGGCCAGCTTCTCCACCAGATGATGCAGCGGCAGGGCGGCTTTATTCTCGGCACCGGTCACGCCCGCGCGGGAGAGCAGGTAGGTATACCCGCGTCCGTAAGAGGCAATCTGGCGCAGCAGTTCGTCATCGGCGTTCGGCGGGCAGATGAAAATCGGGGCGACGTTATGGCGCATCGCCGCCTGACGGAATGGCGCAGACTCCTCAACCGGCACGTCTGCCACCAGAACGGAGTCGACGCCCACGCGCGCGCACTCGGCATAGAACTCATCAATACCGCGGTTAAAGACCAGGTTGGCGTACATCAGCAGGCCGATCGGAATGGTCGGGTGCTTCTGGCGAATCGCCGCCAGCATCTCGAAGCACTGGGTTGGCGTCACGCCGGAGGCAAATGCGCGCAGCGTTGCGTTCTGGATGGTCGGGCCATCCGCCAGCGGATCGGAGAACGGAATACCCAGCTCCAGCGCGTCGGCCCCGGCTTCAATCAGGGTGTCGATAATCTTCAGCGACTGTTCCGGGCCCGGATCGCCCAGGGTGACGAAGGGAACGAACGCGCCTTCCTGGCGCGATTTCAGCTCTGCAAATACGTTATCGTAGCGTTCCATCAGATTTCCCCTCGTGCTTTCAGAATATCGTGAACGGTGAAGATATCTTTGTCACCGCGTCCGGAAAGGTTCACCACCAGCAGCTGCTCTTTTTCCGGGTTTTCTTTCATCATTTTCAGCGCGTGCGCCAGCGCGTGCGAAGACTCCAGCGCCGGGATGATCCCTTCGCTGCGGCACAGCGTTTTGAAGGCTTCCAGCGCTTCGTCATCGGTAATGGAGACATAGTCCGCGCGGCCGGTGCTGTTCAGATACGCATGCTGCGGCCCGACGGACGGGAAGTCGAGGCCGGCAGAAATAGAGTAAGACTCTTCAATCTGACCCTCATCGGTTTGCATCATCGGGGATTTCATCCCGAAGTAGATCCCCACGCGGCCATGCTTCAGCGGCGCGCCGTGTTCACCCGATTCAATGCCGTGACCGGCAGGCTCGACGCCAATCAGGCCCACGCTGGTGTCGTCGATAAAGTCTGCGAACATACCGATGGCGTTGGAGCCGCCGCCGACGCAGGCGATCACCGCATCCGGGAGGCGACCCTCTTTTTCGAGGATCTGCGCTTTGGTCTCTTCACCGATCATGCGCTGGAATTCGCGCACGATAGTCGGGAACGGGTGCGGGCCAGCCGCGGTACCGAGCATATAGTGTGCGGTTTCATAGCTGCCAGACCAGTCGCGCAGCGCTTCGTTACAGGCGTCTTTCAACGTCGCGGAGCCGCTGTGCACCGGGATCACTTCTGCTCCCATCAGACGCATACGGAAGACGTTCGGAGACTGACGCTCAACGTCTTTTGCTCCCATATAGATGCGGCATTTCAGACCGAGCAGGGCGCTGGCAAGCGCAGAGGCCACGCCGTGCTGACCCGCACCGGTTTCGGCGATGATTTCGGTTTTGCCCATACGCTTCGCAAGCAGCGCCTGACCCAGCACCTGGTTAGTTTTATGCGCGCCGCCGTGCAGCAGGTCTTCACGCTTCAGATACAGCGTGGTTTTGGTGCCTTCCGTCAGGTTGCGGCATTTGGTCAGCGCGGTCGGACGACCGGCGTAATTTTTCAGCAGGTCGGTAAATTCAGCCTGAAACGCCGGGTCTTTCTGCGCGCTGACAAACGCTTCTTCCAGCTGGCGCAGCGCGGGCATCAGGATTTGCGGGACGTACATCCCGCCGAACTCACCAAAATACGGGTTAAGTAATGTCGTCATCTTCTCTTCCTTAATATGCACGCAGAGTTTTAAAAACCGAGGCCAGCTTGCTGGCATCTTTGATACCCGGCTGGGACTCTACGCCTGAATTGAAATCGAGGCCTGCGCAGCTGGTTTTAGCGGCTTCTACGCAGTTATCCGGGCCTAATCCACCCGCCAGCAGGACGTTGTCCAGCTTTGCGCCGTTCAGCAGCGACCAGTCAAAACGCTGGCCGGTACCGCCCGGGCCGTTATCGAGGACGTATTTATCCACGTGGTTCAGGTTACGCGAGGGCAACGTATCGCCAACGCTTTGCGCTTTCCAGATCTGCACCTGTGGTGCCAGCGCGGCGCGCAGGGCATCGATATAGATCTGGTCTTCATCGCCGTGGAGCTGCACCGCGCTCAGGGATAACGCGTCGGCTTTTGCCGCAACGTCTGCAATATCTGCATTGCGGAAAACGCCCACGTAGCTGAGCGGAGCCGCTGCGATGACCTTACGCGCCTGCTCTACGCTGACCGCGCGAGGAGATGAATCCACAAAGATCAGCCCGCCATAAATCGCCCCGGCTTCATACGCGGCCTGAGCATCCTGTTCGCGGGTTAAGCCGCAGACTTTGTTTTCACCCAGCAGCACGCGACGCACAGCCGCATTGAGATCGTCATGTTCCATCATGGCGGAGCCAATCAGGAAACCGTTGGCGAAGTGGCTCAGCTCGCGCACCTGGGCGTAGCTGTTAATGCCGGATTCGCTGATCACCGTGACGCCAGACCCCAGACGCGGCGCCAGCTGACGCGTACGGTTAAGGTCAATGGACAGGTCGCGCAGATCGCGGTTGTTAATGCCGACCACTTTGGCTTCCAGCGCAATCGCGCGCTCCAGCTCCTCTTCGTTGCTCACTTCGGTCAGCACGCCCATATTCAGGCTGTGTGCCACGGCGGAAAGCTGGCGATACTGCTCATCGTCGAGCACCGAGAGCATCAGCAGGCAGGCGTCGGCCTGGTAAAAACGCGCCAGCCAGATCTGATACGGGTCGATAATAAAGTCTTTGCACAGGATCGGCTGCGGCGCGATGCCGCTGACGATGGGCAGAAAATCGAAGCTGCCCTGAAAATATTTCTCATCCGTCAGCACGGAGATGGCTGAAGCATGATGCTTATAAATGCCGGCAATACGTGCCGGATCGAAATCGTCACGAATAACGCCTTTGGAGGGGGACGCTTTTTTGCACTCAAGAATAAACGCGGTGCGCGTACCCCGCAGGGCGTCATAGAAACGACGGCTGCTCGGGACGACGTCATTCTGGAAACTGGCAAGCGGCTGCTGTTGCTTGCGGGCTTCCACCCAGATGGCCTTATCGGCAACGATTTTCGCTAAAACGGTCTGCATTCTTTACCCTCTTGCCGCAAGTGCGGTAACGCGATCGTAAGCTGCACCGGAGCGCAGTACATCCAGAACTTTTTGAACGTTGGCCTTCAGGTCTTCCTCACCGTGCAAACGCATCAGCATGGCGACGTTGGCAGCAACGGCGGCCTCATGGGCGACCTCTCCTTTACCTTGTAATAAGCGCGTGAGAATGTCACGGTTTTCTTCCGGCGTACCGCCAGCCAGCGCTTCCTGATGGTATGGCGCAAGGCCGAAGTCGGCAGCCTCCAGCTGATAGCTCAGGATTTCACCGTCGCGCAGTTCGGCCACCAGCGTTGGCGCATGAAGAGAAACCTCATCCATACCGCCGCTGTGCACCACGGCGGCACGCTGATAACCCAGCACGCGCAGCGTCTCGGCAATCGGCAGAACCAGTTCCGGGCTGTAAACGCCAATCAGCGCCAGCGGCGGGTGGGCCGGGTTGATCAGCGGGCCGAGCACGTTAAAAAGCGTGCGGGTTTTAAGCTGCTGACGAACCGGCATCGCGTGGCGGAAACCGGTGTGGTACTTCGGCGCAAACAGGAAGCAGACGCCCAGGTCATCCAGCGCTTCACGGGAACGCTCGGCGTTCATATCGAGGTTAATACCGAATGCGGCGAGCAGATCGGAAGAACCTGACCGGCTGGACACGCTGCGGTTGCCGTGCTTCGCGACCTTCAAACCACACGCCGCCGCCACGAAGGCGCTGGCGGTGGAGATATTGATGCTGTTACTGCCGTCACCGCCGGTACCGACAATATCCGCAAACTGATAGTCCGGGCGAGGGAACGGGGCGGCATTTTCCAGCAGTGCCGTGGCGGCACCGGCGATCTCCTGCGGGCTTTCGCCGCGCACCTTCATGCTCACCAGCGCGGCTGCAAGCTGCTCAGGCTTCAGCTCACCGCGAACCACGGCGGAGAAGAGCTGATGGCTCTCCTGCTGGCTCAGGGTCTGCGCCTGGTACAGTTTTTCCAGAATCGGCTGCAGGGTGTTGGTCTGCTCCAGCTTCTGTAACGCCCAGTCGAGCGTCTGCTCCAGCAGGCGGGCGCCATGGGAGGTCAGGATTGATTCCGGGTGGAACTGCAGGCCGCAGACGCGGTCCGCATCGTGGCGCACCGCCATCACCATACCTTCAAACGAGGCGTTGATAGTCAGCCCGGCGGGAATATTGCTGCCAACCAGCGAATGATAGCGCGCGACCGGGAGCGGGTTCGGCAGCCCGGCAAACATCGCCTGGCCGTCATGTTCAATGCTGGACGCTTTACCGTGCAGGATCTCACCCGCCTGGCCAACGTAGCCGCCGTAGGCTTCAACAATCGCCTGATGGCCGAGGCAGATGCCGACGATCGGCAGTTTGCCGCGCATGCGGGTCAGCAGCTCCGGCATACAGCCCGCTTCGCTCGGCGCGCCTGGCCCCGGGGAGAGCATCAGCACCGGGTTTTGCATGGTGGCCAGACGGTCAATCAGGGTCTGCGCCGGAACGTGGTTGCGGTAGATAACGACGTTGTGGCCATTCGCACGCAGCTGATCTGCCAGGTTATAGGTAAAGGAGTCGATATTATCGAGCAGCAGAATGTCAGCCATCAGAAAATCTCCTGTGCATGGTGTGCGGTAGCAATGGCGCGAAGGACCGCACGGGCTTTACTGCGCGTTTCGTCAGCTTCAGACTGCGGAACAGAATCAAGAACAATCCCGGCACCCGCCTGAACGGTGGCGATACCGTCTTCAACGTAGGCAGAGCGGATTACGATGCAGGTGTCGAGGTCACCGTGGGCGGTGAAGTAGCCCACCGCGCCGCCGTAGCTGCCGCGACGGCGTCCTTCGGCGGCAGCAATCAGCTGCATGGCGCGTACTTTCGGCGCGCCGCTGAGGGTGCCCATGTTCATGCAGGCGCGGTAGGCGTGCAGCACGTCGAGATCGTGGCGCAGCTCGCCGACCACGCGGGAGACCAGGTGCATCACGAACGAATAGCGGTCGACTTTGGTCAGGTCCGCCACGTAGCGGCTGCCGGGAGTACAAATGCGTGCCAGATCGTTACGCGCCAGGTCAACCAGCATCAGGTGCTCGGAGAGTTCTTTATGGTCGGTGCGCATCTCCAGCTCGATGCGGCTGTCCAGATCGCGGTCCAGCGAGCCATCGGCGCGGCGTCCGCGCGGACGGGTACCGGCAATCGGGTAGATCTCAATCTGACGGCTGGTGGCGTCGTATTTCAGCGAGCTTTCCGGCGAGGCGCCGAACAGCGTGAATTCGTTGTCCTGCATGAAGAACATGTACGGGCTTGGGTTACTCTTTTTCAGCACGTCGTAGGCTGCGAGCGGCGATGGGCAGGGCAGTGAGAAGCGACGGGACGGCACGACCTGGAAAATTTCCCCGGCGCGAATCGCTTTTTGCATCTGGCGAACCACGGCGCCGTACTGATCGTCAGTCTGGCTAACGTCGCAGGTCATTTTCTCCACGCGCTGCACCGGCAGCGCGGGTGGTGCTTCCGTCATCTGCTGCTGCAGCTGAGCGATGCGGTGCTCAAGACGGTTTTTCTCAGCGGCAGACGGCGTGAACAGGCTTGCCTGGATGCGGGTGTATTGCTTCTGGTGGTCGATCACCAGCAGCGTTTCAGCCAGATAGAAGCAATAATCCGGGCAGCGATTGCCCTGCTCGGTTTCCGGCAAATCTTCAAAACCGGCAACCAGGTCGTAAGCAAACAGCCCGCCGAAGAACATCGCCTCACGCTCGTCTTCCGGCACGGTGACCAGATTCTGCAGCAGGCGGAAGGCATCGAAAACGGACAGGGAGCAGAGGCGCGCGTCTTCGTCCAGCAGCTGGCTCACCGGCGGGAAATGCAGAATGCGCATTTCTGGATGACGTTCATTTTCAATGCCCGATGGCAGGGCGGCATCCAGCAGCGGCAGCAGCGATGCGCCATTGTCTGATAATGCCTTGATGGTGACAGTGTCACCTAAAGCGGTAATGCGCAGCGCGCTGTCGACCAGCAGCAGGCTCTTGAGATCGTCCTTGCTGTCAATATCCGCCGATTCCAGCAGCAGCGTTGCCGGACGTGCCCCGCACACCTGATGAAACAGCGCGGTCGGGTTGTGGCGATAGGCCGCCTCGCAGGTCAGCAGTTCGAGATGAGGTTTGGCTGTTTGCATGTTGTTGTTCTCATATTTTGTTCAAAAAAAAGCCCGCTGGGTAGCGGGCGGGTATCTGTTTGCATTTCGCAGACGCGTGACACTGCCCGAAGATCAGGAAGTGCGCCACCAGCCGTGAAGAGCGAAATGTGCTGTCATTTTCAGATACCTTTCTCGTGTGAACTTTCGTACTAGTTAACTGGTTCGGTGGCAAGTTGTCAACCCTTGATTTCAGAATTTCGCGTTAAGTCGGTATCATGGTGTTTTCGGATGTCTCCAACCTGTTATGGGAAGTGCTTTGAGCGATACCACCTACGCCATTATTTATGATTTACACAGCCATACTCAGGCCTCTGACGGCCTGCTGACACCCGAAGCCCTGGTTCATCGCGCCGTTGAAATGCGCGTCGGCACGCTGGCGATAACCGATCACGATACCACTGATGCCATTCCGGCGGCGCGCGCAGAGATTGCCCGCAGCGGGCTGGCGCTGAATCTGGTGTCCGGCGTCGAGATCTCGACCGTCTGGGAAAACCATGAGATTCATATTGTTGGCCTGAACATCGATATAGACCATCCGGCACTTACGGCATTTTTGCAAGAACAAAAAACGCGCCGCAATCAGCGCGCAGAGATGATCGGCGAGCGTCTGGAAAAGGCGCATATTCCGGGCGCGCTGGAAGGCGCGCAAAAAATGGCGAATGGCGGGGCGGTCACCCGCGGTCATTTCGCCCGTTTTCTGGTCGACGTGGGCAAAGCGACGAACATGGCGGACGTCTTTAAAAAGTATCTGGCACGCGGTAAAACCGGATACGTTCCGCCACAGTGGTGTACAATAAAACAAGCTATTGATGTGATTCATCATTCTGGTGGTAAGGCCGTGCTGGCCCATCCTGGGCGGTATAATCTTTCTGCTAAATGGCTGAAAAGGCTGCTGGCACACTTTGCCGAATGCGGTGGCGAGGCGATGGAAGTCGCCCAGTGTCAGCAGGCGCCCAACGAGCGCGCGCAGCTCGCGACCTATGCCCGCCAGTTCGGCCTGCTTGGGTCACAGGGCTCTGATTTCCATCAGCCCTGCGCGTGGATCGAACTGGGGCGCAAGCTCTGGTTGCCCGCTGGCGTTGAGCCGGTCTGGCAGCTCTGGGAACAGCCGCAGCAAATTGAAGAGAGGGAAGTATGAGTCAGTTTTTCTATATCCATCCGGATAACCCGCAGCCACGTCTGATCAACCAGGCCGTGGAGATCGTCCGCAAAGGTGGCGTGATTGTCTACCCGACCGATTCAGGCTATGCGCTGGGCTGTAAAATTGAAGATAAAGGGGCAATGGAGCGCATTTGCCGTATTCGCCAGCTGCCGGACGGCCATAACTTTACTCTGATGTGCCGCGATCTCTCTGAGCTGTCGACCTATGCGTATGTTGATAACGTGGCGTTTCGCCTGATTAAGAACAACACGCCGGGCAACTACACCTTCATCCTGAAGGGCACGAAGGAAGTACCGCGTCGTCTGCTGCAGGAGAAACGCAAAACCATCGGTATGCGCGTGCCGTCGAACCCGATTGCGCAGGCGCTGCTGAAAACCCTCGGCGAACCGATGCTTTCTACCTCGCTGATGCTGCCCGGAAGTGAGTTTACCGAGTCCGATCCGGAAGAGATCAAAGATCGTCTTGAGAAGGTGGTCGAGCTGATTATTCACGGCGGCTATCTCGGCCAGCAGCCGACCACCGTGGTCGACTTAACCGAAGATGCACCAGAAGTGATTCGTGAAGGCGTGGGTGACGTAAAGCCTTTCTTGTAAAGGTATAAGCAGATATACTACGCGGCCATCAAAGCAGGGCTCAGCCCTCTTTTGACCTGATTCGACGCCTGTGAAGGCGAAAGTAATTTTGTGATTTTTCTTTTAAGTGATTGAAAGTAATGAATTTAATAATTCTTTGATTTTGAGAGAAGATTGATTTGTTACAGTCATTTTGCCATCCAATTACTACAGTTAGATCACGGTAAAGTTGTACACGTATAAAAAAAGGCCATTCGCATTTCGAATGGCCTTTTTTGCTGAATGGACTACTTGCTGAGAAGAGGGGCGTAATAGGTTTTCTCGAATGCCTCAACTAATGCCTCAAACATTGAACGACCGTTTAATGGTATGTCGAATTCACCTTGTGAGCATTTAATGTGCAAAGGATCACCAGAAGTCACAATCATGCCGCCATCTACACAAGACGAAAAGACCAGAACCCCCTGAACAACACTCTTGATCTCTTTGTTTTCAAGGATGGCGTATGCCATATCTTCGGACAATTTTTTTATTAGTTGATTACTCATTTTATTTCCCTTTATGAACTAAAAACAGTTCGATGATAGTAACTTAAACATCTTATAACATGCAAAAAGGCCGACCCGTTAAGGCCAGCCTCTTTAAAATTCAATATGTTACTTACTTCTTAGGCGCTGTTTAGCGATCATAACGTTAAGCGCGTATTCAAAGCCGTGTTGCTTTTCCAGGCGGCTAAAGATCACGTTACACAGGCCCAACTCTCTGCACAGTGCTTTACGGTTTACGACTTCCGCCGCGCCAGATACGTACACGGCCCCGGAGCCAGGTATATTAATTGTAACTTTGATATGTCACCTCAGTGTAAAAGTAAAAATGAATATAACCGGAAGAGATAACCCCCAGCCGATACCCAAAGGGCGCGACCGGGGGAAATGTGCATTACTTCAGCTTGACGTTCAGCATGTAGTTCGGGCGCAGGTTCAGAGGAATGAAGCTCGCCTCTTGGTGAACGGTCACCATGCCGTAACGGTCAGTCATTACTTTCTGGTAGTAAGGGCTGATCACACCTTTAGCGGCAATATCCTGATTACGGGATGCTGGGCCATGTACCAGTTTGAACGGGTTACGATCTGCTGTATTGAACTTAGGAACGAACAGGCCGGAACCTTCTTCGATTTCGTAGCGGTCATCGTCCGCCAGAATGAAAGTAATGTTGCCAATGCTGAAGGAGTCATAACCCGCGGTGTTAACCGGGATCAGAGCGCCTTTTGCAGCTTCCGCCACTTTGTTGGTGATCAGGCTGGTTACTTCCGGGTGGCTCGCCAGTGCGTCATACAGATCCGGGGAGCAGAAGACAAAGAAGCGATCCAGATAAGAGCGGCTCGCGCCGTACTCTTTAACCAACATGCGGCGAATCTTCGCAAGCTGTGCATAGACGTTAGCGCCTGCTGATCCGTCGAGGTCGAAACTCAGCGGGGCGGTGCCGAATACCGAATTAAAATCCACATCGCCCGAATCCGTTTTAGCCGCTTTGGCGGACTGTTTGAACAGGGCACGGGCCAGTGTGCTTTCAACTGTTTCCAGATGATAGTTACGCATACGGATAGCTTTATCAGCAATAACAGAGGTGATCGCCTGAGCCTGATCCGGGTTAGCCGGGCTTACCAGGCCTTGCCAGTCAGCGGTTTTTACATCCGCCTCAGTGGCATAGTGTGGGATCTCCTGGTTACGCAGGATGGTTTTATCCATCTTGATCGCGTTAACTTCGGTGCCATAACGGGCAACCTGTTCCAGTTCGCTAACCTGAGTTTCCACAATATCCACAATCTGGGCGTTTGGAGTGGTTGAGTTAACATCGGAGAAGATACCCAGATCAGTGATCAGGTAATTACCTGCTGGTTGATCTTTGATCGCCGCTACAGTGTCCAGCTTTTCAAACTGTTTAAAATCAATAGCCATTGTGTGATTTCCTTATGCTTTGAAGTAATCGGCGTTGATAGCCAGGCGAATATCACCGGAGGCTGTCAGCGCTTCCAGTGCGGCTTTTTTGCTCGCGGCGTCTTTAGCACGTAGGGCAAAATCGGTAATCACAACATGGCGATCCACGATAACCAGCGTTTTGGGCTTGCCATCGGCGGACATATTGGAAAGGTTAATGATCGGCTTGCCAGCGTCAGCGGCGTCAGAGTCGAACAAGGCAAAACTTTTGCCGTCCAGAATATCGCCACAGAAGACGTCAGCCGGGAGGCTTGGGGCGGTTACTTCGGTGCGGTCAAACAGGCTGGAGGCGTAATTCACGATTACGTCACCTTGCGTTACCGGGTAGCGCTCGGAAGTTTTCATAAAGGTTTTCCTTATGGAGGGTTTTAGACGTGGAGAGAGTCCACAGGGTGATCCGGCTTTGCACCGGATATAAGGACCGCCAGAGAGGGCAATCCGAATTGTTGGAAGATGGGAGGCCGTGGATTGAATAGAAGAGGGCGGCTTCCTCGCCGCCCTTTCTAATCTGGCTCTCTCTCACCCTCGCAGGGTGGGGGGAGGTGTAAACCTCTTTTTTGTGGTCACTCACCCGCCAGCGTCACGGGAGCAACCGCCAGCCGATGGGCAAATAACCACAAAAAAGAACCTGGAAGGAGACACCGGGATGAAGGCGATGTAACTTACTGTCTGATCACTTGTTTTCCTGTGTAGCCTCAGAGCCTTACATGATTTGCTTTCATGGTTCAGCAAAGAAGCCACAGAGGAAAACGGACGCCTGAAATACGCCCGGAAACCATCGAAGAAAATCAATAGTTTATCGTTGCAACTGGGGAACCACCCCCGGCCCAACTGAGACCCCGTGGAGGGTCGCTACAATCGAGGAGATCGCTTGTATTCTGAAGAGCCGCAGTCTAAGAGACTTTTAGCGACGCTTTAGAATAGGGCCTGTGGAGCAAGCCCTATGATTAGAGGCGTTTTGAATCGTAGGAGAAACTACAATCGGCGGAACTTGAGGAGAGGACCGCACACAAAGCATTCTGGCAAGTGGAGTTGAAAGAACACTTTGGGTGAGGGCCGGGGCGGGGGAGAAGTCCGCCCGGCTCACTCAGTACAGACCCACAGGGGCTGGCTAAAGCACACGTTAATGAAAGTTCTGTACAGGTGCGGGGCGGTAAGCTGCAAAACGGCGATTTCGACATACTCACCACATCCCACACCATGTATATTAGTTTAACACGAATGATTATCATTTGCAATAAAAATTAATTGCATTGTGTTGATTGGTGTGTTATATGATAATGTGGGTAGATCTTGCGGCTGGTACGGAGGAGCCACGCAGGAGAGGGGCGGGAGCATCCCACAGGTGCCATGGGAGAGCCTCCACGGGGTTTTAATGGGGTAAGATGATAAATAACCTTGCCGCAGTGGTGGACGCGCTGGAGAGCTTTACAGAAGGTTGGAGAGGGTGGAGGGATTATTGATTGATAATTGAACAGGGACGTGTCCCAAAAGGCACACAAGAGTATATAACTACATAAAACCTCGCTACGCTCGCCCCCCGGGCTACGGTTTTATTGATCTTATATTATAACTTCATTCAATAACTAATTGTTTGCACAATTAATTATTTCATTCGTTATAATCTGTTCTTAAAACCTTCTCGCCCTTCCGGGCTTACCAGGTTTTAGGCCGTTGGCCTGTTTTCCACAGTGTGGAGTCTCGCCTGTGTGGCTCACTCCAGGGGAGGGGGGTCATATTGACCCCGGTAGGGGGTTCAGGCTGGACCCGGTAGGGGGTTCACATTGGACCCCAATAATACTAATCATAAGACTAACCCATAACACTAACCCCAGGGGCCAGGTCAAGATCTTTAAGGGAGTGTTAGAGATTGATTAATGGTTAAGTGATTTGTCTCTTTGGACAGGCTACGCCCAACGGGTTAGCCTCCTTTTGGGCAATGCAGAACAGAAAGCGCAACGCGCCTTTCTTTTCTGCCTTTGGGAAACACCGGAACGATGTGAAGGTGACATCTGGGCGGCGGGGTCCCGGCCCGGTACAGCGTACAGAACCACAAGCAGCAGGAATCCCCTAAACGCGCCGCTATGGCGCTTTCTCATACGTAGACAGGGAAACGCCTTCTAAACGCCCTGCGCCTCACTGAGGGCGTTACAGAGGCTTTCTATGCCTCTAGCACAATAATCAACTGAGCGCAAGATAAAACAAGAAAGTTATTGCGAATCATTGTCAAATAGTGTAAAATAGATATTGTGATGAGGAGATTAATGATATTTTAAATATCCCCATCATACTATAACCAACCCGAAAGGAGATTGCAATGAGTATTTACCTTGATGTTGAAAAAATGGTTGATCGTGTCGATCAGCGTGATTTGACCCGTAAGACCCTGACAGAAACCCGTAGCCGAATGAAAGCCGCCGGACGTATGAGAGAAGTAGAAGCGATTACGCAGGCACTTGAATTGACCAAATCCAGCGCCTCCGGCGTTATGCGACAGTCTCAACGTATCGCGGCAAAGGTCACCGAGATGGACGCAGAGAAAGCACTTGAAGTTAAAGCAGCCGTTTCGCTGTTCGCTTCCAAGTCTACAGACATGCAAGCCTCCATCGTGATGGCGTTCCAATCTCTCTTCGAAGCTAAAGGCGTCCCGATGGAATATGACGAAGTGATGGCCTTTATCATGCTGCAAGCGGCGGATCAGTTTGAGCGTATCACCGGAGAGTTGCCCGTTATCGTTCACTAATTATTCATTTACTTTTTGGAGAGGAAACAATGAGCAAATATCAGCCTTATGTTGATTTGAGTGATTCCCCTGTGCTGTCAGCGTATGCACAGCAGATGATCAACCAGTTGGAGCCGACTTTGTATAGCGACATTTACGAAATGTTGACGCAGGTTAGCCCCTCCCAAATGGTGACGATTGGCAACCCGGCTATTACCGCCCCGGCGTCATGGTGGGGTGATTGGTTCGGCCTCAACCTCACCGCTGAAGACATCGCAGAATTAAAGGAGATTTGCCTGTGAGTAAAAACAAAGAGTTGGGGATCAGCTTCGATCCCTATGTTATGGAGCAGCTTTTCGCGTTGGCCTCCACCCGTGAACATGGCAGCGTTCACACCATTGTTAAGAAAGCCGTTAGCCAGTACCTGAAAACCGTTAATTCCATCTCTGTTAAGGATTCCCAAAATGACAGCAGCCGCAGTAAATAAATCTGGTTTTGTAATGTTGGAAAATGACCTCCTGAATATTGAGAAGGTCGCCGGAAAAACTTTCACCGGGAACATGAAAATCACTTACAGCCTGATCCAAGGCTTTGAGAAAAACGGGCAGATCGCCTATTTCTCCCGCGCCACTCTGGAGCGTTATCTCGGGGCCTCCCGCTCTACTGTGAAGCGACTTGTAAACGAGATGGTAGAGATCGGACTGATCCAAAAGGTGGAGAGAAAGCAGGGCGAAACGATAGAGTGGCGCACCTGCCCGATCACCCCGGAAATGGTGGGAACCCCTGAAGCCGCCAAACCTGAAGTAACCAAACCAACCGCAGCACCCCGACCCGTGGAGACCGTAGAGAATGCAGGAAGTAACCAGCCTGGAATTGTTAAGTGTGGATCTGACAGCGTACATAGAAGCCGCCCGGCGTCGCCTGGAGCTTCTCCTGTGGACCACAGCGGGGGCGCTGTTCGTCCCGCTTCTGTCCCTGTGCCAGTAGAGCAGGGGGCCGCAAACGATGATTTACGCAACCCTGTTATTAATTTTGTGGCTGGCTCTAATGTGATGATGGTCAACGGCTTGCCTGTTGAATATTTGGAGCCAGAAGAAAGCGCCATTGATCAGTTTGGTGATGCTTTCTAAAAAGTCTGCAATTGATTTCCCACAAGTAACACTCTACACCAAACACCCGCCGTTTACAACCCTTTGGAGAGTCTCGCATGAATAACTTTATCACCACTAAATTCAACGCCTTAACCTCTGAAGAGGAAGCCGCAGTAAATGCACTGGCGGAGAAATTAGCAGCAAACAAGCCCCGTCGGATTATGGATGAGAGCCATTTAACCCCGGATCAAATCCTGAAGATCAAGCGGGCCTGTATTCAGGGCCACAGCGCTAAAGCCATCCAAGCGGCCTTTAACGTTTCGTTGGCCTATGTGCTGAGAGTAAAGCGCTCCCACAACCCTATGAAGTACCAGAAGACCCCGCTCACCTTGCCAGAAAAGGCAGTGTTGGCCCAGCAGATGGACGCCGATAATTTGAGCGTGGATAAAATGGCGGAACTTCTGGGGATCAACAGTAAGATGGTCTCCCTACTTCTTACCCAACCTTCACCCTATTACCTGGTGGAGCAAATGCTCCCGTATGACCAAGTTTTACAGAACCTCCGCAGCGCCCGCTACGTGGAAAGCCCTGTATACAAAAAAGGGACGAGTATGCGCCGTGTGCGACTGATCGTTTCTGAAGCTCGTCAGCAGGCCCGCCAGGCAATCATTAAATCCCGGTAATTATGTCCAACCCAACGGAATGGGACCTAAAGGATTACTTAGGTTCCAAACTGGTTAAGCGTCAGACAAGACTCTCTAACTTTCTCGCCTCCCTCCTCTATATCCCCTTTAAGCCCGCTTCCCTCCTCCTGTGGGTAGTGGTAATCACTTTCATTATAAGGACTCTCTCAAATGCACCCCTTTGAACTACTGAAACGCCAGCTTGACGAAATGGCGAAATCCCGCCAGGTAGAGCAGGCCAAAGAGGAAGCCGCCGCCCGTGAACTCCGCAAGGCACAGGCCGATCTGTCACTGGATGAGGCTATCGCTCTGTACGGTACACAGTTGGAAGCCTCCACAGAGGCCGCAGACAGCGCCCAGAAGGGCCGCACCATTAAGAGCCGGGGAATTGCTCTGTGTCACAAGGATCAGGGCTACAGCGCCAACGGTCGCCCGGTCTCTCTCCTGACCAAATCCGCAGACCTGCCAGCAGGTCACCGCCGGGTAATCATCAACAAGGCAGCAGGGCGCACCCTGAAGGCTATCAATCTGGAAGGGGCTGAATAATGAGCGGTAACGTGATTATTACCAAGACCGTCAATAGAACAGTTTTTACTGTAGATTCAGCGAGTTACAGAAAGATCGTTGACCGTATCAAACAGGTGGGGAAAGAGTGGGATAAAGTCTCCTCTAAAATGAAGCCTCTACGGATGAAATTTGAGGAAAACGCCTACACCAAGATCCGCCGGAAACAGCAGGACGCCGCCGCAAAAGCAGCACTGGCAGAAGCCAAAGCCAAAGCGGCAGCAGAAGCCAAAGCAGCCAAAGCACAGATCGCAGCGGAGCGCAAACTCCAGACAATCCGAGCTAAAGCCATCCGCTTTAATACCGCAGCGGCTAACGCCAACGTGACCCCGGCCCAACGTGCCGGACACCTTCAGGAGTTTGGACAGCTTACCCGCCAGTATCACGCCGGGTCTATGGCATTGCAGGAATATAACGCCCGTGTGTCACGCCTTCAGCAAACCATGCGCCAACAAGGCCGGGTAGGCATGAGGGGAGCAACAATCCCGGTAACCGCCAAAGTAAACAAACTGGATACCTCCATGATCGAGGGTGCAGGCGGGGCGATCACCTTAGCGGCTACCGTTGCGCTCTCCGGCAAGATCATGACCACCGGACAGGATTTTGAATCCGCTATGTCTGGTCTTACAGCGATCACCGGTTCCACAGAGAAAGCCGCTAAAGAGTTTGAGTATCTCAAAGAACAGTCCAACCGCTTGGGTTTGGATTTGCTTAAAACATCCAAGGATTACACACAATTTGCGGCCTCTGTTGGGGATAAACTCCCTAAAGACCAGATGCGATCCATCTTTGAGGGTGCCAGTGAATGGGGCCTTGTAACTGGTGCATCCGCAGATGAGCAATCACGTGCTTTGAAATCGCTCAATCAAATGATGTCTAAGGGAACGGTAATGAGTGAAGAACTCAAAGGCCAGTTGTCCGAAGCTCTCCCCGGTTCTGTGGGTCTGTTCGTTAAGGCTCTTAACGACATGAAAGGCGTTACCAACCTGACAGAGAAAGATCTGTTTAAGTTGATGGAAGACGGGAAGCTGTTCTCTAAGGACATCCTCCCACACGTGGCTAAACAGATGAAGGGAGCGGCCCGGAACGGCGGAGCACTTGACAAGGCTATGAAGTCCAACCGGGCATCATGGCAGCGCCTCAATACCAGTATGCAGAACGCTATGAATGTTTTCTTTACTTCTGGCTTCGGCAACGAATTAACCAACGCTTTCGACTCAATCAGCGCCGCTATTGACGGGTCTGGAGGAGCCTTTGAGATGTTCGGGCATATCGCCGGGAAGATTGTTGAAGGTGCCACAGATGCGTTTACAGAGTTGCATGACACTGTGATCCTGACCTTCCGCATTATTGAGTATTACGCCGCCAAAATGGGGATCAGTGGGGAGCAGATCAAAGCCTGGGGGGAAATGGCAGCATACGCCGCCGGGGTGGCTTTGTTCGCTGGCTCTGTTTACAAGTTGGGCGGGGCTTTCAAGTGGGTTCTCACCATGCTGAACCCTCTTACCAAACTGTTGGGAGTCATGAAGGGGATCGCCGCTATTGGTGGCATTGAAGCCGCTTCTGAAGCTCTGGGGGACGGTAAGCCAGGTAAAGACGGTAAACCGGGCAAACCTGGGAAGAATACCAAACCGATCGGCGCGGGCCGTGGCGTTAACTTTGGTCTTCCGGCAGTAATCGCCGCTGTATCTCTGAATGACCGCCTTGATCAGATTCAGGCAGACCCGGAAGCGTTTAAGCGCAACGTGCAGGAGAATAGAGACCGTCCAACCTTGTGGACCGACATCATGGAGGCTTTCTCCGGTAGTTGGTACGAAAAGCAGCAGAACGCAACCCAGCAGGCAGCACAGACCGCAGCACTCGATCAGACTGTTCGTGTTGCTGTCCCAACCTTCACCCCACCAGACGCAGCGACGCTAACCAAAAACGGGTATGGAAATCCACTGATGGCCCCGCCAGCGTGGCTAAACCAGCCGCTTAACGTGAACGTTAATGTGAAGGTGCAAGACGGACAAGTGAAAAACCTTGTGCAATCTGAGATTGAACGTAGTGAACAGGCGGCATTTAACATGCTTATGCAGGGCGGGCCTAACTAACTGCCCATACAAAAATGGCTCCTCTAGTGGGAGCCTTTTCTCTTTCATAATTCCTAATATCCTGGCTTTTCATAACAGATCCGCTATTGAATATTTATCACTAAAATCATCTACTTTGCGTTGCGTGGCCCCAATGTAATGGAGCGTACTTGATAACGATTTGTGCCCTAATGCCTTACTGATTACGGCTATATCCTCCCCATTGTCATAACCAATTGTTGGTTTACTCTTCCTCATGCTGTGGGTCGAAAGATTCAGCCCCAGCTTTTCCCCGGCGTAGCTAATTTCCTCATGCAATTTGGAGCGGCTCACAGGTTTTCCCTTGCTCCTGTGGCTGTCCAACTGTAAGAGGTACACATGATCAGGGTTCGCCTCTCTCCGGGCCGCTATGATGCGTTTAGCGGTATCGGTAAGCCTCACCCGGACAGATTCACCGGTTTTCTGTTGGGACAGGACAAGGTGATCGCCTTTGATGTCGTCATAACGGATAGAGCGCAGATCCGACACCCTCAGCATTAATTCATAACCTAATAACCAGGCGTCACGGTACAGCGTCAGCCCCTTGCCCTGTTTGAGTAGCTCAACCGCTACCGCTTTCACTTCCTGAACTGATTTACAACCCTCTACGAAATTCATTTTGTACCCTCCAGATCCTAACTGTGATCGATTCTTGATCAAAAACAGGCACTTGTAAACGACAAAAATTATTAATTTTAAGTTGTGTCTTTTTAGTGAATTAAATCGGGTTTAATCGCGTTTAATGGCAGAGTAATGACCCTGCAGGGGAGAGAAACGGCCCTTATGGGCTGTTTATGTGGGTAAAAGATGGTTGCTTAATGTACTATTACCACAAAGCGGGTAAGGTGATTTGACTCCCTTGGTGCATTTAAGTTATTGTATTTGTTGGTAATTAATTATTGTTTCGTAATAGTGTTGCCTGGCAAAATTTCAATTTACCCTCAAGAAAAAATCCCCAGCTTTTTTATTTTGATATGAGAATCAATCTCACCTGTAAACGATAGTTATTCTCAATTCCAATCGGGGCGAAGGCTTTCGCCCCTCAAAGGGTCTCTGTAGGCCCGCTCTCTGTATGCGCCTGTGGCGCTACCACTCTTAACCCTGTGGGTTTGTATTGCTTGCCACAAGATAACGCGCCACAGGCGCACAGGGGAGGCGGACGCCTCCGGGGTGGCCCGGCTGGGCCACTGGTCCACAGGATAAAAGGACAGAATCACATTGTGTATTTACTAACTTATTGAATCCAAAGGGATGGCCTGAAGAGTTGAATCGGTATGGGTCTGTAATATCAAGAAGTGTAAAGAGTGGATGGCTGGGTGAATGGTCAGTGTTGACAAGTGCAGATATTTGTGAAGCATGATCGAGGCCCCCTGGGGGGGCGGTTCGTGGTGCCTGGCAGCACTCTAAAGGCGCTGGATATTTTCCCACATAAGATAAGGCGCTGGGGGAGGCGGACTTGTACCACCCCCAGGAAATGGGGATCTGTTAAGTTATTGATTTTTATCGATATTCGATCAATCATCCGTTGTCGGTATCACCCCCACCCAGACGGATGACACATAAATGAATAACGATAAGTCTACCCACCCGAAACGCTTCCCATATGGTGGGCGCATGGTCACCGCTTACCCTACATACATCATAATTGATGGTATCCGGATAAGCCGTACCCGTCTGTCATTTGCCTTTCAGTTGGAGTTAGCGAAAGCTTTTCGTGTGTATACATCAGGAAAAGAATAAAAAAACCCGCCATAAGGCGGGTTAGTGAGTTGGGGTTAATCTTCTTCGTCTAATTTAGTTCTGACCCACTTGCGCTGGATTTTTAGATCCGCAGGATTTTTCTTCCTGTGCGGAAGAAACATAAGGTCATGATCAATCATTGCTTCAATCACTGCTTTTTCGTATTCTTGTTGATCAATTATAATGCCTTGGAACGTCACTATGACAAGAGGATCATTCTCGCCAGTACTTAACAATCTGGCGTGATAAAGGCCCGTGTATTCGGGTGAAGAGCCCGGAACTGAGTTGGAATCTTTAGCTAAGGGATAAGATGCTTTACTGCCATGTATGGTTTCATCATAGACTTCGATGAAACCGTCTTCTTCCCAACGCTCTTGGAGATTTAACAAGTCATCATCGTAAGAATCTTGGACCTCTTCGTCAAATCCAAATTTTTCGCTATTTGTTGCGTATTTATTTGAAATTTCAACTCGTTTTATGTGAAAGCGTTTTGCACGTTTCTTAGAGGGTTGTGTCGCCAACTCTTTTCCCTTCTTGCAAAAAATCTCGACAACGAAGGGCTTTCAACTGAGCTTTACGTTCTTCACGCGAACCACATAAATGAAAGCTTCCTGCTTTACGAGACTCATTCAGGATTGCAACAATTTCTTTTTGGGTTGGAGTGTGTTTCATAGAGAACCTCCATATGATTTCTACCTCATTATACACCAAAGAAACTTCATTGATACACATCAAATGTATCAATTGTGGTTTATTAAAGCCATCACGCTCTTTGACTAGCCACAGGGTGAGGGATTCCAGATCCCGGCCCGCCTTGTGGGTCCGCTTGCCTTTACGCATGAATGAGGCGACGTAATAGCCGGGGACACGTTCCACAATTCCACGAGGGAGAGTGGACTTACTACGGGTGCCACTGGCAGAGGCCACTCGGGCCGCTTTACGGCGTTCTGTGGCTTTCTCTACGGTGATCAGTGTGGCATTGCTCAGGCGACTGTCTGCCGGGTCCTGAAGCGCTATAGTGTAACCGTCTGGGATATCACCATTGTGGAGAATCCAAGCGATTACAGAGGCGGGGACGTCCCCACAGTTGGGAACACGCACCAGAGATTTACCTCTGGCAATGAAGCCCACAGCTTTACGACCGTGTTTTCTGCCACGGCCCTGTTTAACGTCACGCACGATAGCAAACGGGACGCTCTCGTCGTATTCATAACCCCATGCGATCAGGTTGTCACGGGTTAAAGGGGTATCAGGTTTAAAGGTTGCTTTCATTGCCATGCGGGGATCTCCTCAACAGTTAAGTAAGGAGTTAGGGCGGTGGGTGGCTCTGTGGCCTGTTTGATATTCTCTAACTCATCCTGTATATATTAACAGTATTCTTTGCAATTTGCTATACATACATTTCATTACAATGCAATAAAAATTAATCAGGTTGCTTTGTGTACAAAAAAGGCCGAATAAATCGGCCTATGTATATGATTTTATTTCTTAAATACAATCACATGTGTGTTTGTCGTTTCCCAAAGAATTGGGAGCTATTGGTTTGCCGAATCAACCACGGTAAGCAGATCCTTTAGTGGTGGTGTATGGGTATACCTGGCTGTGATGCCAAGGGATTGGGTCCTGCTGTGACCGACGACAAATTGAACCAGTGAGGAATTCCCAACTGATGCAATAGCATTGCTTATAAATGTGTGTCTTAGTGAATGAACCCGCCGCTTGAGTTCAAACTCGTTATAATCTGGGATGTCTAATCCATTCATCATATCTACCCAATCCGTGGTTACGGTGGTGTAGTTGGGAAGGTTGCCAAATACATGCTCGGAATCCTTGAGGTTTTTTATACAAGACAAAAGCCCTGCCTCTATAGCTTTATGGATTGGAACCTGTCGCCGAGCGTGTTCGGTTTTACCACCTTCAATAAAGATGTACCAGCGCCCGGTCTCTTCATCTTTCCTTATATGGTTTCTACAGATCGCCCCTATCTCTCCACGGCGAGCGCCTGTATAAATCAGGGTGAGGAAATACCATTTTCGATAATTACTGTCCGGTAGCGCGAAGAGATATTCTTTGATTCTACCCAGTTCGCTGGATGTATAGCTTCCACCACGGTTAGGCTTCACCTCGTAGGTGATCCCATCGGTTGGGGACTTGGTAAGAATATCTTTCTGATCGACTAGATACGTTTTGAACAAAGAGCGCCAGAGCTTTAAATGTTTGTGGACATGCTCGCTGGCGATCAGGTCATCCTCGGGGACATCGTAATCTATGCACTCGGCAAGACTCATTTTGGAGTAAGGTAGTTTAGTTCGAGTAGGCAGGTTTTCCGCGACCTTTAGAGCTTCCCTTATATGTTGTTTAGATATTTTATCGACGGGAATGTCCCCAACAACGTGAGAGAGCACATCAAAGAATCGCTGATTTTCGTTAGCTGTCTGCTTACGCCACTTTTGACCTTTATCCTTTATATAGTCCTTCCACGCTTCTAACAAACTTGGGCGGTCTGCTGGTTCAGCCTCTGCAATTGTCGCTGTATTTTGCTCCACTGGTGCGGGGATAACCGCCGGGGCTGCATTTTGTAAAGCTGACCCCATCGAATCAATAATCTGCTGGTATCGTGTCAAATCCCCAGAATAGAATGCTTCATAAGCCTGTGACATAAGAGCCTGATTCATATCTATCTGGCTGGCGATATGATGAACCTGATCAAGGTCGGATTCATTGACATCTAACTTTTTCATTTTCAGCGCTGCGACCATCATTTGGGCTGTCATATTTTCGCCACTGTACATCTTGCCCAAATAGTGGTTAGCGTAGCCTCGCGCTTCGTTTGCTGTAGCTGACGGCGATAAAGGCTCACCAGTGATTTCTTTATGATACCGTCCTAACTCTGGCAATCGTTTAGCCTCTTCGAGACCACCTCTAAGCCAGTTCAGTAGGTACTCGTCGAAATCCTTTTTTGTGGCGTCTCGGAAACCTTGCAGATGCAATTTGAACTCGTCTAGGCTCATAGAACCGTTTTGAACTAGGGGGATATATGGGCGGATCTGATTCATAATCAGATCAGCCTGTTTAAAGCTATCCGTCCCCAATGTTAGTCGTACAAAACGATCAGAAGCATTGATTTTGAAATTAGTGTACCATTGCCGCCCACGTAAATAGGCGTGTCTGATTTGGTACGGTTGTTGTGACATATTTTGGGACACCCTTATAAGCAAAATTTACATACACAACAATGAGTTATGAGATTATCTATCTAACTCTTTGTTTTGCAAGTATATCAAGACGCCTGTGAAGGCGACACCTGAGGAAGCTCAATGAGCGAGAAGTTACAGAAAGTGCTGGCGCGCGCCGGCCACGGCTCACGCCGTGAAATCGAAGCCATTATTGAAGCGGGTCGCGTGAGTGTGGACGGTAAAATCGCCACGCTGGGTGACCGCGTTGAAATCGTACCGGGGCTGAAGATCCGCATCGACGGTCACCTCATCTCCGTGAAAGAGTCCGCTGAACAGATCTGCCGCGTGCTGGCTTACTACAAGCCGGAAGGCGAGCTGTGCACCCGCAACGACCCGGAAGGTCGTCCGACGGTGTTTGACCGTCTGCCTAAACTGCGTGGCGCTCGCTGGATTGCCGTCGGTCGTCTGGACGTGAACACCTGCGGTCTGCTGCTGTTCACCACCGATGGTGAACTGGCAAACCGTCTGATGCACCCAAGCCGTGAAGTGGAACGTGAATACGCGGTGCGCGTATTTGGCCAGGTTGACGAAAATAAACTGCGCGATCTGTCGCGTGGCGTTCAGCTTGAAGACGGTCCTGCGGCGTTCAAAACCATCAAATTTACCGGTGGGGAAGGCATTAACCAGTGGTACAACGTGACCCTGACCGAAGGCCGTAACCGCGAGGTGCGTCGTCTCTGGGAAGCGGTAGGCGTCCAGGTGAGCCGTCTGATCCGCGTCCGTTACGGCGACATTCTGCTGCCGAAAGGTCTGCCGCGCGGGGGTTATACCGAACTGGATCTGACCCAAACCAACTACCTGCGCGAGCTGGTTGGCCTGACGCCAGAAACCACCTCAAAAGTGGCGGTGGAAAAAGATCGTCGTCGCATGAAGGCGAATCAGATCCGTCGCGCGGTGAAGCGCCACAGCCAGGTGAGCAGCAGTCGCCGCTCCGGCAGCCGTAACAACAACGGTTAATATTAAAGCCCGGTGAACGCACCGGGCTTTTTTCTTTAGTAATCAATTCCAATTTGCGCTTTGACGCCTGCATCAAACGCGTGTTTGACCGGACGCAGTTCGCTGACGGTATCGGCCATCTCCAGAATATCCCGATGACACCCGCGCCCCGTGACGATAACCGTCTGGTGTACAGGACGATTCTTTAGAGCATCCAGCACGGCTTCCAGCGGCAGGTAGTCGTAGGCGACCATATAGGTGATCTCATCCAGCAGCACCATATTCAGCGAGGGATCGGCCAGCATTCTCTTTGCATGCTCCCAGACGGCGAGACAGGCTGCGGTGTCCGTTTCCCGATTCTGAGTATCCCACGTAAAACCGGTCGCCATCACCTGAAACTCAACGCCGTGAGGCTCAAGCAAATTCCGCTCACCGTTGGGCCATTCGCCTTTGATAAACTGGATCACGCCCACTTTTTGACCGTGTCCAACGGCGCGTGTTGCCGTGCCGAATGCGGCGGTGGTTTTCCCTTTTCCGTTGCCGGTAAAAACGATGACGATCCCACGTTCGTCCTGGGCTGCGGCAACGCGTGCATCGACCTGTTCTTTCAGACGCTGCTGGCGCTGCTGATGACGTTCTTCACTCATTGCGAAATTCCTGGTTTACGTCCCGGCTGGGCGTCAAAGGTCATCCCGGTTTTGCGGCGGCTGTCGTCGCCCATCAGCCAGAGATAGAGCGGCATAATGTCTGCCGGGGTTTTCAGCTTCTGCGGATCTTCGCTCGGGAACGCGCTGGCGCGCATTTTGGTGCGCGTACCGCCCGGGTTAATGCAGTTTACGCGCAGATGGCGGCTCTGATACTCCTCCGCCAGCACCTGCATCATGCCTTCGGTCGCGAATTTTGATACGGCATAGGCTCCCCAGTTTGCGCGTCCTTCACGGCCAACGCTGGATGAGGTAAAGACCAGGGACCCGGACTCGGATTTGAGTAATAAAGGAAGCAATGCCTGTGTCAGGAAAAACGTGCCGTTGACGTTGACCTGCATCACCTGCTGCCAGATATCAGGATCCTGTTCATCCATCGGACGAACCTCGCCTAACAAACCGGCGTTATGCAGCACGCCGTCGAGTCTCGGATAGTGAACGCTGATGCGCTGGGCTAATTCCTGGCACACCGCGGGCGTGCAGGTCAGTAAATCGAGTGTATACCACGGGGCAGGCGTGCCGCATTTAGCCTCAACCTCCTGAGCGACGTTTTGCAGTTTTTCTTCGCTGCGGCCGATCAGAATGACGTTCGCGCCATATTCGGCGTATGTCAGGGCCGCCTCGCGGCCAATCCCGTCGCTGGCACCGGTGACAAGAATAATCCGGTTGTGCAGCAGATTTTTTTGCGGTTGATAATGCACGGTGACTCCTCTGGCGACCGGTGACGCAATGGTGCCTTTATAATGACTTTTCGGCTTTATGCCCGAATTCGCCTGATAATTCAATCAGTCTACAGGACGCATTACTGTAAAATTAACATTTTGCAAATATTTAATCTCCGGTCCGGGGATTCCTGAAGGCGCCTCGCAGAGGTAATGTCGCGAGCGAGACGCATGGGCAGGGCTGTTGTACACTGCCGTGAAAGATTCGTGGTTAAATCAAGGTGGAACGCGTGGAATTACTTTCTCAATATGGGTTGTTTTTGGCCAAAATCGCGACGGTGGTGATTGCCATTGCGGTGGTAGCCGTTCTGATTGTCAACCTGACGCAGCGCAAGCGTCAGCGTGGGGAGTTACGCATCACCCGCCTGAGCGAGCAGTATAAAGAGATGCAGGAAGAGATGTCTCTGGCGCTGCTTGATAGTCATCAACAGAAACTCTGGCTGAAAGCGCAGAAGAAAAAGCATAAACAGGAAGCCAAAGCGGCAAAGGCAAAAGCAAAGCTCAATGCGCCGCAGGATAAGGCCACGCCGCTCGTCTATGTGCTCGATTTTAAAGGCAGTATGGATGCGCATGAAGTGTCTTCTCTGCGGGAAGAAGTGACTGCCGTTCTGGCCGTGGCGACACCGCAGGATCAGGTTGTCGTGCGTCTTGAAAGCCCGGGCGGGGTGGTTCACGGTTACGGACTGGCCGCCTCACAGCTGCAGCGCCTGCGTGAAAAACAGATCCCGCTGACCGTGGCCGTGGATAAAGTTGCAGCGAGCGGTGGCTACATGATGGCCTGCGTGGCGGACAAAATTGTTGCCGCGCCGTTCTCCATTATTGGCTCGATCGGCGTGGTCGCGCAGATTCCGAACTTTAACCGCTTCCTGAAAAATAAAGAGATCGATATCGAACTTCACACGGCGGGTCAGTACAAACGTACCCTGACGCTGCTGGGGGAAAACACGGAAGAAGGACGTCAAAAATTCCGCGAAGATCTCAATGAAACGCATCATCTCTTTAAAGATTTTGTACACCGTATGCGCCCAACGCTCGATATTGAACACGTCGCGACGGGCGAGCACTGGTACGGCGTCCAGGCGCAGGAGAAAGGGCTGGTGGATGAAGTTGGAACCAGCGACGATCTGCTGCTCAATCTGATGGAAGGTCGGGAACTGGTGGGCGTGCGCTTTACCCAGCGTAAGCGACTCCTTGACCGCTTTACCAACAGTGCCGCAGAAAGCGCGGACCGCCTGCTGCTGCGCTGGCTACAGCGCGGACAAAAACCGCTGCTGTAAACAAAAACGCGAGGCATATGCCTCGCGCTTTGCGTTAATCGAGCAGGTGATATTTCTCTGAAAGCGTATGCGCCAGGTATTTGAACATGTTAAACACGGCAGTGCTTTTCGGGGTCGGTAAACCCTGTTCGTCAAGGAAGTATTCGCCGCTGAAAATCAGCACGCCATTACGCTGCTCTACGCCGGTGGCTTCAATGCCCGCCAGCGTATCTTCATGGTCACGGATAAGCTTGTTTGCTTCGATAAGCAGAGAGGCTCGGTCAATAGGTTGGGTCGTATTCTGCATAATCCACTCCTTAAACAGTGACAATAGTCTACGCCGAGGGCGCTTTGGGGGCAAATTTTCCCTGTAATGTGAGGGGATAAGGTGCAGGGTCCTGGCTGGCGGGATCTGCTTTTGCATGCTAATAAAGTTGCGTAACGAATTTTATCAGGTAGAGTGTGCGCTTTCGTCATTCTGGCAACAGAATTGCTTGACATTCAACCGGGAATTCGTCACGAATTACACGAGATGTGAGAAAAATACCCGAAAACTCAATCACCTGGGCGTCTTCTCATTAACGTCCGGTAAGACAAAGGGGTTGATATCTCCTGACGCAGTCGCAATATCATTGGCTCGTCGTCAGCGGAAGGGAAATCAACGTGCGGCGTATTCCTGGAAGAATTAAATTAGGTAAAGGTGAATATGGGTAAAGCTCTCGTCATCGTTGAGTCCCCGGCAAAAGCCAAAACGATCAATAAGTATCTGGGTAATGACTACGTGGTTAAGTCCAGCGTGGGTCATATCCGCGATTTGCCGACCAGTGGCTCAGCCAGCAAAAAGAGCGCAGACTCTACCTCCACCAAAGGGGCTAAAAAGCCTAAAAAGGATGAACGTAGCGCGCTTGTCAACCGCATGGGTGTTAACCCATGGCATAACTGGGATGCACAATATGAAGTGCTGCCCGGTAAAGAAAAAGTCGTTAACGAACTGAAGCAGCTTGCTGAAAAAGCAGACCACATCTATCTCGCAACCGACCTTGACCGCGAAGGGGAAGCCATTGCGTGGCACCTGCGGGAAGTGATCGGTGGTGATGACAAACGCTACAGCCGTGTAGTGTTTAACGAAATTACGAAGAATGCGATTCGTCAGGCGTTTGAGAAGCCGGGCGAGCTGAATATTGACCGCGTAAACGCACAGCAGGCACGTCGCTTTATGGACCGCGTTGTGGGTTACATGGTCTCTCCACTGCTGTGGAAGAAGATTGCCCGTGGCCTGTCCGCAGGGCGTGTGCAGTCCGTCGCCGTGCGTCTGGTCGTTGAGCGTGAGCGCGAAATTAAAGCCTTCGTGCCGGAAGAGTTCTGGGAAGTCGATGCCAATGTGACCACGCCGGGCGGTGACGCTCTGCCGCTGCAGGTGAGCCATCACAACGACAAGCCTTTCCGTCCGGAAAACCGCGACCAGACCATGGCCGCCGTAGCGCTGTTGGAAAAAGCACGCTATCAGGTGCTGGAACGTGAAGACAAACCGACCAGCAGCAAGCCGGGTGCGCCGTTTATTACCTCTACGCTGCAGCAGGCTGCAAGCACGCGTCTGGGTTATGGCGTGAAGAAGACCATGATGATGGCGCAGCGCCTGTATGAAGCGGGCTACATCACCTACATGCGTACCGACTCAACCAACCTGAGCCAGGATGCGGTCAACATGGTCCGCGGCTACATCAGCGACAATTTCGGTAAGAAATACCTGCCGGAAAGCGCTAACCAGTTCGCCAGCAAAGAGAACTCTCAGGAAGCTCACGAAGCGATTCGTCCTTCTGACGTCTCGGTGTTAGCGGAATCGCTGAAAGACATGGAAGCTGACGCGCAGAAGCTGTATCAGCTGATCTGGCGCCAGTTCGTGGCGTGCCAGATGACCCCGGCGCAGTACGACTCCACCACGCTGACCGTCGGCGCGGGTGATTTCCGCCTGAAGGCGCGCGGTCGTATTCTGCGCTTCGACGGCTGGACGAAGGTGATGCCTGCGCTGCGTAAAGGCGATGAAGACAGAACGCTGCCTGCGGTTAATAAAGGTGACGAGTTGTCGCTTGTCGATCTGGTTCCGGCACAGCACTTCACCAAGCCACCTGCGCGCTTCAGTGAAGCGTCCCTGGTGAAAGAGCTGGAAAAACGCGGTATTGGTCGTCCATCGACCTACGCGTCCATCATCTCGACCATTCAGGACCGCGGCTACGTGCGCGTTGAAAACCGCCGTTTCTATGCGGAAAAAATGGGTGAGATCGTCACTGACCGTCTGGAAGCAAACTTCCGCGAGTTGATGAACTACGATTTCACCGCGCAAATGGAAGACAGCCTCGACCAGGTTGCCAGCCATCAGGCGGAATGGAAAAAGGTACTCGACAGCTTCTTCAGCGACTTTACCGACCAGCTTGAAAAAGCGGAGAAAGACCCTGAAGAGGGCGGCATGCTGCCTAACCAGATGGTTCTGACCAGCATCGACTGTCCAACCTGCGGCCGCAAGATGGGGATCCGCACTGCAACCACAGGCGTGTTCCTTGGCTGTTCCGGCTATGCGCTTTCACCAAAAGAGCGCTGCAAAACCACTATCAACCTGGTGCCTGAGAACGAAGTTCTCAACGTGCTGGAGGGTGACGATGCGGAAACTAACGCTCTGCGTGCCAAACGCCGCTGCAAGAAATGCGGCACGGCAATGGACAGCTACCTGATCGATCCAAAACGTAAGCTGCACGTTTGCGGTAATAACCCAACGTGTGACGGGTATGAGATCGAAGAGGGCGAGTTCCGCATTAAAGGCTATGACGGCCCGATTGTGGAATGCGAGAAGTGTGGTTCTGAAATGCACCTGAAAATGGGGCGTTTCGGTAAGTACATGGCCTGTACCAACGACGAGTGTAAAAACACGCGCAAAATTCTGCGTAACGGCGAAGTGGCTCCTCCTAAGGAAGATCCGGTTCCGCTGCCAGAACTGCCGTGCGAGAAATCAGACGCGTACTTCGTGCTGCGTGATGGTGCTGCAGGTGTCTTCCTGGCCGCCAACACCTTCCCGAAATCGCGTGAAACGCGCGCGCCGCTGGTGGAAGAGCTGCATCGCTTCCGCGATCGTCTGCCTGAGAAACTGCGTTATCTGGCCGATGCGCCACAGCAGGATCCGGAAGGCAACAAAACCGTGGTACGGTTTAGCCGTAAAACTAAGCAGCAGTATGTTGCGGCAGAGAAAGAGGGTAAAGCGACCGGATGGTCAGCCTTCTTTGTCGATGGCAAATGGGTTGAAGGCAAGAAATAATCTTCCCTTACCGTAACTTACCTGTAAAAGGGCCGGATTTCCGGCCCTTTTTTATTACCTTGTTATTATTTTTTGTTCCGTACTATACAGTCAGGCTATAAATGATATAGTGGTTATAGTTAACCTGTTTCTTATTATTAAATCGTCTTAAGCGATTGACCGCATGCGCTAAATCGGATGGTCTGGCATGAAATTACAGCAGCTTCGTTATATCGTTGAGGTGGTGAATCATAACCTTAACGTCTCTTCTACCGCCGAGGGGTTGTATACCTCGCAACCGGGCATCAGCAAACAAGTTCGTATGCTGGAGGACGAGTTAGGTATCCAGATATTTGCCCGCAGCGGTAAGCATCTCACCCAGGTGACGCCTGCGGGGCAGGAAATCATCCGCATTGCGCGGGAAGTCCTCTCTAAAGTCGATGCAATTAAGTCTGTGGCGGGTGAACACACCTGGCCGGATAAAGGTTCGCTGTATATTGCCACGACGCACACCCAGGCGCGCTATGCGCTACCCGGTGTGATCAAAGGCTTTATCGAGCGTTATCCTCGCGTCTCTTTGCATATGCACCAGGGCTCGCCAACGCAAATTGCTGAAGCCGTATCCAAGGGGAATGCAGACTTTGCCATCGCCACCGAAGCGCTTCATCTGTATGACGATCTGGTGATGCTTCCATGCTATCACTGGAACCGTTCTATCGTGGTGACCCCCGATCACCCCCTGGCGGGTAAAGGGTCGGTCACTATCGAAGAGCTGGCTCAATATCCGTTGGTGACGTATACGTTTGGCTTTACCGGACGGTCCGAGCTTGATACGGCCTTTAACCGGGCAGGGTTAACGCCGCGCATTGTCTTTACCGCGACGGATGCCGACGTGATTAAAACCTATGTGCGGCTTGGTCTGGGGGTGGGCGTTATTGCCAGCATGGCGGTGGATCCGGTGTCAGACCCTGACCTGGTGCGTCTTGATGCGCATGATGTTTTCAGTCATAGCACTACAAAGATTGGCTTCCGTCGTAGCACCTTCCTCCGCAGCTATATGTATGATTTTATTCAGCGCTTTGCCCCTCATTTAACGCGTGACGTGGTTGATACCGCCGTTGCATTACGCTCAAATGAAGATATTGAAGAGATGTTTAAAGACATCAAACTCCCCGAAAAATAATCACACCCGGTATCTTTCCCTTAGGGAAAGATACCGAAATAACGCCTCAAAGCTAAATTAGAATTATCATCATCTACGCATCCCCTGTCATATAATGTCATTATCCATTTAATTTGTAAGGTTATAATGTCGTGAATTGGCGACAAAAGTAGAAACTAATTTACGCCTTCGCAAATTTTTCTTTTCAATTATTTATTTCTGGTCAAAAGATTGAATATTTCATACCTTCCGGTGCGTAAATTCACTGGCTTTTCGGCTAAAGTTTCTTTAGGATTTATCTCAACAGATGATTAATTGTACCAATTGTTTGGTCCTAAATGATAAGCGATGTCGATTGTATGAGGTTAGCAATGCCTTCAGGAAGCGAAGAACCGCAAAGGGATCCTGCGCTCAAGCGTAAAGCCTGGCTGGCGGTCTTTCTCGTCTCTACCCTGTTTTGGGTGGTGGTTGCTCTCCTGGCCTGGAAATATTGGGGTTAAATATGGCAGTGACGGTACGTACAGAAACGGTAAAACAGATGTGTCAGCATCGTGACAACGGCCACAGAGGGCGTAAAGCACCTGCGACTGTTGTACCCGCGTCCTGGAAACTAACGCCGCAGCAGCAAGCGTTTATTGATGTGTTCGCAGAAGACGAACCCAAAAAACAATAATTTAGTTAATTGCGTAATGATGCAAATAGTCTGAATATCGACTCTGCACTTTCGTACTCTTTAATAAATACACATCAGCAATATAGCACTGAGGACTTACCTCGGAACTTTTAATAAATAATGCCTGGTGTCCCTATGATGAATAACATGACGTCTCACAAATACTGGTCATGGATCGGCGTTTTTACCGTGTCGATTCTGTTCTGGAGTCAGCTCATCTGGTTGGCCCTCCACTAAATTGTAAAACCTCGCTCCGGCGGGGTTTTTTGTTTTCCCTTTCTGGACCAATCCTAAATTTATCAATTTGGGTTGTTATCAAAACGTTACGACATCTTTGTGTTATCTTTAATTACGGCCCTGATGATTGTCGGGGCATCTCTGTGATTAAGGAGGAGCTTATGTCGTTAACCCTACGCGAAGCCAGTAAGGATACGTTACAGGCAGAAAATAAAACCTGGCATTACTACAGCCTGCCGCTGGCTGCCAGAACGCTTGGGGACATTTCGCGTTTACCCAAGTCATTGAAAGTTTTACTGGAAAACCTATTGCGCTGGCAGGACGGTGACTCTGTCACCCTCGATGATATCAAGGCGCTGGCAGGGTGGCTGGAAAATGCCCATGCCGACAGAGAAATCGCCTACCGCCCGGCCAGGGTGCTGATGCAGGACTTTACCGGTGTCCCGGCCGTCGTTGATTTAGCCGCGATGCGCGAGGCCGTTAAGCGTCTCGGCGGAGATACGGCAAAAGTGAATCCGCTTTCCCCCGTTGACCTCGTCATTGACCACTCCGTAACCGTTGACCGCTTTGGTGATGACGACGCCTTTGGCGAGAACGTGCGTCTGGAGATGGAACGCAACCACGAGCGCTACGTGTTTCTTAAGTGGGGGCAGCAGGCGTTCAGCCGGTTTAGCGTGGTCCCGCCGGGTACCGGTATTTGTCACCAGGTGAACCTTGAATATCTGGGTAAAGCCGTCTGGAGTGAATTGCAGGATAAAGAGTGGGTCGCCTATCCGGACACGCTGGTGGGCACGGACTCCCATACCACCATGATCAACGGTCTGGGCGTGCTGGGCTGGGGCGTCGGGGGTATCGAAGCGGAAGCGGCCATGCTCGGCCAGCCGGTGTCCATGCTTATCCCTGACGTGGTGGGCTTCAAGCTCACCGGCAAGCTGTCTGAAGGCATTACCGCCACCGATCTGGTGCTCACCGTCACCCAGATGCTGCGTAAGCATGGTGTGGTGGGCAAGTTTGTAGAATTCTACGGTGATGGTCTGGATTCGCTGCCGCTTGCCGACCGTGCCACCATTGCCAATATGGCGCCTGAATACGGTGCAACCTGCGGCTTTTTCCCCATCGATGACGTCACGCTGGAATACATGCGCCTTAGCGGGCGCAGCGAAGAGCAGGTCGCGCTGGTGGAGGCCTATACCAAAGCGCAGGGCATGTGGCGAAACCCGGGCGATGAACCGGTCTTCACCAGCACGCTTGAACTCGATATGGGAAGCGTCGAGGCGAGCCTCGCCGGGCCGAAACGTCCACAGGATCGGGTTGCGCTGAGTGACGTGCCAAAAGCCTTTGCCGCCAGCAATGCCCTGGAAGTGAACGTGGCGCAGAAAGACCACCGTCCAGTCGACTATGTCCTGAACGGACATCAGTATCAGCTCCCGGACGGCGCGGTTGTTATTGCGGCCATTACCTCCTGCACCAACACCTCGAACCCCAGCGTCTTAATGGCGGCAGGTCTGCTGGCTAAAAAGGCGGTAGAGCTTGGGCTAAAACCTCAGCCATGGGTCAAGGCCTCGCTGGCACCGGGTTCCAAAGTGGTATCGGATTATCTGGCGCAGGCCAAACTGACGCCGTACCTTGACGAACTGGGCTTTAACCTCGTGGGCTACGGCTGTACGACCTGCATTGGTAACTCCGGCCCACTGCCTGAACCGATTGAAACGGCGATTAAGCAGGGCGACCTGACGGTAGGCGCGGTCCTGTCCGGTAACCGAAACTTTGAAGGGCGTATTCACCCGCTGGTGAAAACCAACTGGCTTGCCTCGCCGCCGCTGGTCGTGGCGTATGCCCTTGCAGGCAACATGAATATCAACCTGGCGACCGATCCGATTGGGCACGATCGCAAGAATGACCCTGTCTACCTGAAAGATATCTGGCCATCTTCGCGTGAAATCGCGCTGGCCGTTGAAAAGGTCTCAACCGAGATGTTCCGCAAAGAGTATGCGGAGGTCTTTGAAGGCACGCCGGAGTGGAAAACCATCAACGTCGTGGGCTCAGATACCTACGACTGGCAGGATGACTCGACCTATATTCGTCTGTCGCCGTTCTTTGATGAGATGCTGGCCGAGCCGGCACCGCTTAAGGATATCCACGGCGCGCGCATACTGGCGATGCTGGGGGATTCCGTCACGACCGACCATATCTCTCCGGCGGGGAGTATCAAAGCCGATAGCCCGGCAGGCCGTTATCTGCAGAGCCGGGGCGTCGAACGCCGCGATTTTAACTCCTACGGCTCGCGTCGCGGCAACCATGAGGTCATGATGCGCGGGACCTTTGCCAACATCCGCATTCGTAACGAAATGGTCCCGGGCGTAGAAGGGGGCATGACGCGCCATCTGCCGGGAACGGAAGTAGTTTCGATTTATGATGCGGCGGTCAAATATCAACAGGAAGGTACGCCGCTGGCGGTGATCGCCGGGAAAGAGTACGGTTCCGGCTCCAGCCGCGACTGGGCGGCGAAAGGTCCGCGTCTGCTTGGCGTTCGCGTGGTCATCGCCGAATCGTTCGAACGTATTCACCGCTCGAATCTGATTGGTATGGGGATCCTGCCGCTCGAGTTTCCGCAGGGTGTGACGCGTAAAACGCTGGGACTGACCGGGGAAGAGCAGATTGAGATTAGCGGTCTGCAAAACCTGCAGCCGGGGAAAACGGTGCCGGTGAAGTTAACGCGGGCAGACGGGAAAATCGAGGTGCTGGATTGCCGGTGCCGTATTGATACGGCAACCGAGCTGACCTATTACCAGAACGACGGCATTTTACATTATGTGATTCGTAAGATGCTGGATTGATGAAACGAGCCCGGCACCCGTGCCGGGCTTTTTAGCATTACTCTTTCAGCAGGTGACCCATTTTGGCGGCTTTGGTATCCAGGTAGTGGGCGTTCTTCGGGTTACGGCCGACAATCAGCGGTACGCGCTCGACGATGTTGATCCCCGCTTCGGTCAGGATCTCCACTTTTTTCGGGTTATTGGTCAGCAGGCGAACTTCGTCCACGCCCAGCAGCTTGAACATATCGGCGCATAAGGTGAAGTCGCGTTCGTCAGCGGCAAAGCCAAGCTGATGGTTTGCTTCAACCGTATCGTAGCCCTGGTCCTGAAGCGCGTAGGCGCGGATTTTATTCAGCAGACCAATATTACGACCTTCCTGACGGTGATAAAGCAGCACACCGCGGCCTTCTTCTGCAATATGAGACAGGGCGGCTTCCAGCTGGAAACCACAATCACAGCGCAGGCTGAACAGCGCGTCGCCGGTAAGACACTCTGAATGGACGCGGGACAGAACCGGCGTCTGCCCTGAAATGTCACCATAAACCAGCGCGACATGATCCTGTCCGGTTGCCAGTTCTTCAAAACCCACCATCAGGAAATCGCCCCATGGGGTTGGCAGTTTGGCTTCTGCCACACGTTTAAGCTGCATGTGATTCTCCAGAGTAGGCTGACACGTTTCGTGCCTTTGCCCTGTTTTGCTTTCTGTATCAGTTCATTTTGCCACAAGCTCAGCAGGTTCGCCTAATGGGCACCATGCTATATGAACGTTAAACGCACGATCCGACATATCCACCAGGATGATTAATTTCAGTTATGATTGTGACGCTTAGCGAAAAAGGAGAAGACATGCTTTCAATCGCCAGACGTACGGCAGCAGGTGCGGCCATTTTACTGATTATGCCTCTGGCCGTATGGCTTTCAGGCTGGATATGGCAGCCCGGGCATAATGCCACGTGGCTGAAAACGTTATACTGGATAACGGAAACGGTCACCCAGCCGTGGGGGATTATTACCCACGTACTCCTCTGCGCCTGGTTTCTGTGGTGCCTGCGCTTTCGTTTGCGCGCGGCGCTGATGCTCTTTGCGATCCTCGGGGGCGCTATCCTTGTCGGCCAGGGCGTAAAGTCCTGGGTTAAAGATCGCGTTCAGGAACCGCGTCCTTTTGTCGTCTGGCTGGAAAAAACGCATCATGTTCCGGTGGATGAGTTCTACAATTTAAAGCGAAAAGATCGTGGCGCGCTGGTGAAAGAACAGCTTTCGGAACAGCAGGATATCCCGAAATTCTTGCGTAAACACTGGCAGAAAGAGACCGGGTTCGCGTTTCCTTCCGGTCACACCATGTTTGCGGCCAGCTGGGCGTTGCTGGGGGTTGGGCTGCTTTGGCCAAGGCGCCGAACGATCACTATCGTGATTTTACTGGTCTGGGCGACGGGAGTCATGGGCAGCCGCCTGCTGCTGGGGATGCACTGGCCGCGCGACCTGGTCGTCGCCACGCTCATCTCATGGCTGCTGATCGTGCTGGCGACCTGGCTCACTGAACGATTCTGTGGCCCGCTAACGCCACCGCCAGAAGAGAAAGAAGAAATTGCCGAAAGGGACCAGACAGACGCCTGACGGTTGATATTCCGCATTTTGCCCATAGATCCATGACCTGCGCGTCACTTTTTCCGTTTCGCGCTCGTCGCTAAAATGGTAGTTTATAAGGCTGATTGCGGTGAATTGAACACACTTTATTCGCTTGAACCACATAACGGGAAGTAATGTGAAATATTTACTCATTTTCTTACTGGTATTGGCGATTTTTGTCATTTCAGTCACGTTGGGTGCACAAAACGATCAGCAGGTGACGTTTAACTATCTGCTGGCTCAGGGTGAGTATCGCGTCTCGAGCCTGCTGGCGGTATTATTTGCTGCCGGATTTGCCATTGGCTGGCTGGTTTGCGGTCTGTTCTGGCTTAAAGTCCGTGTCTCTCTTGCGCGCGCTGAACGTAAAATTAAGCGACTCGAAAATAACATTGCCCCTGCGTCTGACATCCCGGAAAGCTCTGGTGTGCCGGTCGTGAAGGAATAATCGACTATGCTGGAGTTGTTGTTTCTGCTTTTGCCTGTAGCCGCAGCCTATGGCTGGTATATGGGCCGCAGAAGTGCGCAACAAACAAAACAGGATGAGGCCAACCGGCTCTCCCGCGACTACGTTGCGGGGGTGAACTTCCTTCTGAGCAATCAGCAGGACAAAGCGGTAGACCTGTTCCTCGATATGCTGAAAGAGGATACGGGGACGGTTGAAGCGCATCTCACCCTGGGCAACCTGTTCCGCTCGCGCGGCGAGGTCGATCGTGCCATTCGTATTCACCAGACCCTGATGGAAAGCGCCTCGCTGACCTACGATCAACGTCTCCTTGCGGTGCAACAGCTGGGGCGGGATTACATGGCCGCAGGGTTGTACGATCGCGCAGAAGATATGTTCGCGCAGCTGGTGGACGAAACAGATTTCCGCATCGGCGCGCTGCAGCAGCTCCTGCAGATTTATCAGGCCACCAGCGACTGGCAGAAAGCCATTGATACCGCGGAACGTCTGGTGAAGCTGGGTAAAGATAAGCAGCGCGTTGAGATCGCCCATTTCTACTGTGAACTTGCTCTTCAGCAGATGGGCAACGACGACATGGATAAAGCCATGGCGCTGCTGAAGAAAGGCGCCGCCGCGGACCGCAACAGCGCGCGAATCTCCATCATGATGGGGCGCGTCTTTATGGCGAGTGGCGACTACGCCAAAGCCGTTGAAAGCCTGCTGCGGGTTATCGACCAGGACAAAGAGCTGGTCAGTGAAACGCTGGAAATGCTGCAAACCTGCTATCAACAGCTGGACAAGCAGGAAGAGTGGGTAGCTTTCCTGCGTCGCTGCGTGGAAGAAAATACCGGTGCCACCGCTGAACTGATGCTCTCAGACGTCGTTGAGCAGTATGAGGGAAGCGACACCGCGCAGGTTTATATTACGCGTCAGCTGCAGCGCCATCCGACCATGCGGGTGTTCCATAAGCTGATGGATTACCACCTGAACGACGCTGAAGAAGGGCGCGCCAAAGAGAGCCTGATGGTGCTGCGCGACATGGTTGGCGAACAGGTGCGCAGCAAGCCGCGCTATCGTTGCCAGAAGTGTGGTTTTACCGCGTATACGCTCTACTGGCACTGTCCTTCCTGCCGCGCCTGGTCCACCATCAAGCCAATCCGTGGTCTGGACGGGCAGTAATTTTTTTAAAACACTCCACTTTAGTTACAACATACTGATCGTTTTTCCCACATCCTGAACTCCGTGCGGTTTGTCGGCCTGGCAGGCGCGTAAATGGATCCTGTCAATTTGCGGCGTCGGCAGGTAGAATGCTGGCCGTTTATCTGTTCCGCGCCGCTGCGCGCCCATAGACGAAAAGGGCTGGTCATGACGTCTGTTACATCCTCCACTTCCCGCGTAATTACGGATTCTCCTGTTGTTGTTGCGCTTGATTACAATAAGCGTGACGCTGCACTGGCGTTTGTCGACGGCATCGACCCTCGCGACTGCCGTCTGAAAGTTGGCAAAGAGATGTTCACGCTGTTTGGACCGCAAATCGTTCGCGATCTGCAGCAGCGCGGCTTTGACGTTTTCCTCGACCTGAAATTCCATGATATCCCGAATACCACGGCGCACGCCGTTGCCGCAGCCGCAGAGCTGGGCGTATGGATGGTCAACGTCCATGCATCGGGTGGGGCAAGAATGATGACGGCCGCCCGTGAGGCGCTCCTGCCGTTCGGTAAAGATGCACCGCTGTTGATTGCGGTCACCGTTCTGACCAGTATGGACGAAAACGATCTACGCGACCTGGGCGTGACGTTGTCACCCGCCGAGCATGCCGAACGTCTCGCACGTCTGACGCAGCATTGCGGCCTGGATGGCGTCGTCTGCTCCGCGCAGGAAGCGGTACGTTTCAAATCAGCGCTGGGCCAGGATTTTAAACTGGTTACGCCGGGTATCCGTCCTGCAGGCAGCGAAGTGGGCGATCAGCGCCGTATTATGACGCCTGAGCAGGCGCTGGCTGCTGGCGTTGACTACATGGTCATCGGGCGTCCGGTAACGCAGTCTGCCAACCCGGCTGAGACGCTTAAGGCTATCAACGCATCGCTGAAAAAGGGGGCCTAATGACCGATTCCAACAGCCGTCTGGTCTATTCAACTGATAGTGGGCGTATAGACGAGCCGAAAGCGAAAGTGGAACGTCCAAAAGGGGACGGCATCGTTCGGATCCAGCGTCAAACCAGTGGACGAAAAGGGAAAGGGGTTTGCCTTATCTCCGGCATTGACCTGAATGATGCTGAACTGGCAAAGCTGGCGGCCGAGTTGAAAAAGAAATGTGGCTGCGGCGGCGCCGTGAAAGACGGCATTATTGAAATCCAGGGAGATAAGCGCGATTTAATAAAATCTCTGCTGGAAGCCAAAGGTATGAAAGTCAAACTGGCAGGCGGTTAAAATAAATGAGCCACGGCAAATGCCGTGGCTCGTGTTATATACGTGCGTATGTCAGACCTGAAATGCGTTCAAATATCGCAATACCGTGGAAGGCTTAGATAATAATTATTTGCCAACCTGGTGACCGATAATACCACCGACAGCAGCGCCACCTAATGTACCCAGCGTACTACCATCCGTTAATACTGCACCACCGAGAGCACCGGCACCGGCACCAATAGCGGTGTTACGGTCACGTTTAGACCAGTTAGAGCACGCGCTCAGGGACATTGCTACAGTGATTGCCAGAACAGCGGCGGCTAATTTTTTGCTGGTTAAGGTCATAATACTTTCTCCTGAATTATCGATTCACGGAAAGATGTACACGTTAAGTATAGACGAATCGAATACTTAATTCTGTTCTCCGTGAAAGCTGGTCGCGCAGGCGTTACGTAATCACGCAGGTGATAGTCACTTCCTGTTATATCGCTAACATTAATTTTACGACTTTAATGCAGGTTAAACAGGTAAAAACTCTTAAAGAAGTACCAGGAATCATCTCAGACAAAGAAGGGGCTTATGCGCCCGATATTCGGGCGCGGAGGGAACTCAGGCGGTCGTTTTAATAATATTGACGATCAGCCCGTCATCTTCCAGTTTATTACGGTGCGCATCGCTCAACCGTTCATCGGTAATCACGCGGCTAAAGCGTGACACGGGGCCCATCGTATAAGGGTGAACGGCACCAAATTTAGAACTGTCGGTCAGTACAATGGCTTCACACTCTTTTTCCAGCACGGCATTCACCACGTCGGAGCGCATCATATCCCGGCCGGTAAAACCTGTCTCCGGTTGCCAGCCGTCAATCCCGATAAAGGCCTTGCTGAAATGTACCTGCTGGACATACTGACGGGTCAGCGGGCCAACCATGCTTTCACTTTTTTTCTGGTAAATACCGCCCAGCAGAATCACCTCGCAGCGCGTCTCTTTGAGCAAATGCGCGATATAGCTGCTGACGGTGATGATGGTAACGTCTTTTTGATCGGCAAGCGTGCGCGCCAGCAGGGCATTACTGCTGCCGTTTTCAATAAAGACGGTCTCGCCGTTGTTCACCAGTGACGCGGCAAATTCCGCCAGTTCACGTTTGAGCGCGTAGTTATTCATCATGCGCGTCTCAACGTCATCACTGTCCAGCGGGACAGCATATCCGTGCGCGCGACGCAGGTAGCTCTGTTTTTCCAGCAGATTAAGATCCTGACGAATGGTGACTTCAGACACGCCAGTGGTTTTAGCGAGATCGACTACGCTTACGCGTCCCTGATCGATGACCATCTGCAAAATGAGTTGTTGTCGGGAATTCATAGCATCCATTTAATAAAGCGAAACGAGGTCGGAGACGGTGGGATTAAACTTCCCACGGCGCTTTTGGCTGTCCGTTTTCTGGCGCATTGTCGGCACCATTCTGAGCAAGAAGTTCAGACTTCAGGATCTCGAGATTACGGATAGCAGAGTGATAATCGCCCGCCACCAGGATATCCAGCACGGTATCAATTCGTTGTGCTACAGCTTGTGCGTCAATAGTCGACATAATCTCACCCCAGGCGCGAAAAGTTAATATTTTCAATGATGCAGAAAATAGGATCAAAAGAGAAGGGAAAAAATGCAATAACTAAATTACTTAAACGTAAGTGATAAATTTATTCCCCCTCATGCAGCAGGCTTAATGAGTGGATTAGTCTAAAACTGCGCGCAAGGCGCTTTTTTATAAGAGGAATTAGACTATGACAGTTATCAATCAGCCTACCTGCACACTGTTTACCGATACTGAACGGTTCACGCAGCTGTCAGGGTATTACGAGGCGGAGCGTCACACGGTCTGGATGATGCTGCGGGCTCAGCCACGTCCTTGCTTTAACCATGCGTTAATAGAGGAGATCATGAACTTTTCATGGCTGGTTCGCCAGTCCGGGTTTGCGGTTGATTTTTGGGTAACCGGATCGCTGGTTCCCGAGATGTACAATACGGGCGGTGATTTACAGTTCTTCGTCGAGTGCATTCAGAACGGACGTCGGGAAGCGTTACGGGCGTACGCTCGCGCCTGCGTTGATTGCGTCCATGCGGCCTCGCGGGGGTTTGATACTGGGGCTATCACTCTGGCAATGGTCGAAGGCAGTGCGTTAGGGGGCGGGTTTGAGGCCGCTCTGGCGCACCATTTCGTCCTGGCTCAGCGCGATGCCCGTTTAGGTTTCCCGGAGATTGCCTTCAACCTGTTTCCGGGTATGGGAGGATATTCCCTGGTTGCACGCCGTGCAGGCATGAAGCTGGCGGAGGAACTCATCTACAAAGGGGAATCCCATACGGCTGAATGGTACGAACAGCACGGGCTGGTGGATGTCCTGTTTGAACCCGGACAAAGCTATGTCTCCACCCGAACCTTCATCGATACGCTGCGGCCAAAACTGAACGGCGTAAGGGCGATGCTGCGCGCCCGTACCCGCGTTCTGCAATTGCCCCGCAGTGAACTGATGGATATCACGGAAGACTGGGTGGATGCAGCTTTCTGCCTGGAGCCGAAAGATATCGCCTACATGGAGCGTCTGGTCACGCTGCAAAACCGCCATCACGCGGCGGGGCTGCGTAAAGCCAGTTAACGTTGATTTCGCGCTTGATATCGTTTTAGCCATCGCTCGAATGCGGCAGCGGGCATCGGCTTAGCAAACAGAAAACCCTGCCGTTCGTTGACGCCGTTCTTGGTCAGAAAGGCGTCTTCTTTTGCATTTTCCACACCTTCGGCAATCACCTGAAGATTTAACGCCTGCGCCACCGCGACGATAGCGCGCACCAGTGACTGTGAAATGGACTGCTTATGAATGTCCCGGACAAAGGATTGATCGAGTTTAATGGCGTCGATAGGGAAGCGGGCGAGCTGCGAAAGAGAAGAGTAGCCGGTGCCAAAATCATCCAGATGAATCTGCGCCCCGAGCCTGCTGAACTGCTGGATCACGGAGAGCGCCAGCTCTTCGTTCTCGATAAGACAGCTTTCGGTCAACTCGACGTCGACAGGGCAGTATTCAAAATTCAGATCCTTCAGCGCCTGCTTTAAGTCGCTGAAGATAGTCTGGTCGGCCAGCTGTCGCGCAGAGACGTTCACCGCCACGCGCAGGTTAATTCCCTTGTCGCGCCATTTCGCCACCTGGCGAACCACATCAAGCATCACCCAGCGGCCCAGCGGCACAATCAGCCCCGACTCCTCGGCATAAGAGATAAACTCCAGCGGCGGGATCAGGCCGCGTTCTGGTGATTGCCAGCGGACCAGTGCTTCAAGGCTTCTGACTTCCCCACGCCAGGTTATTTTGGGCTGATAGTGGATTAGAAGCTGATCGTTATCCAGTGCTTTACGGAGGTTGGTATCCAGCCAGAGATACTCAAACACGCGCTGGTTCATCTCGGGTGAGAAGACGCAGAACTTGCCCCGGCCGTTCTCTTTGGCGGTGTACATGGCGGTATCGGCGTTACGAATGACGCTTTCCCGGTCGCTACCATGCTGCGGGGCTAGGGCGATACCCAGAGAGCAGCCGGTATAAATCTCAATCAGACCGATTCGGAACGGCTGGCGCAGGCGGGTTAAAATGCGTGATGCCATTGCCTCCAGAGAGCCCTGAGAGGTATTGGTGGCCATGACGATAAACTCATCACCGCCAAGACGCGCCAGCACCTGTTCCTCATCCAGACAGCTCAAAATGGCTAGGGCGACAGCCTGTAGCAGCTGATCGCCAAACATATGCCCGTAAGCGTCGTTGACCTTTTTAAAGTTATCCAGATCGAGATACACCACGCCTACCTGCGTGTCGCCGCGGTTGGCGATGGCGTCAGAAATCAGATCGTGGATCGCATTGCGGTTTGGCAAGCCGGTGATGGTATCGGTATTGGCCAGCACGCGCAGCCGCTCCTGAGCGCGGCGTTCGTCGGTAATATCTGTCCCGGAACAGATAAGGAAAATTTCATTTTTACCGCTGCCGCTGTGAACGAATTTGTTTCTGAACAGAAACAGCCGCTGGCCTTTACGCGTTTTGATCCAGCGTTCGACTTCATAGGAGCTGCCGTTACGAAAAAAACCGGTAATATTGCGCTTTGAAGCGGCCGCTTCGCTGCGGCTCATAAACAGCTTAAACACGTTCTGGCCAATCACTTCCTGCTCTTTCAGGCCGGTATACTCTTCGCTAAGCCGGTTAAAACGCTGGATATTGCCGTGCCGATCGAGAATAACAATGACGGAGTTGGCCTCAGAGACAACCTGTTCCGCAAAAGAGAGCCCTTGAGCCAGATCGCGCGCCACGGAGGGCGTATCGTTCCATGCGGAAGCGGTTCCGGCCCACTCGTTACGGGTTATTTTCCGCCCAACAAGGTGAACCGGGAGGTCTTCCCCGAATAGCGAGAGCGTCATGGAAATACTGGAGGTAATAACGGTTAAGTGACGGATGAGATCGGCCTGATCGTCGTCCAGCGCAATCACCTGAGTGACATCGGCATTTTCGCTGGTGGAAAGGTGCAGAGCGTTGCTGTCAGCTGACAAACGCCACCACGGGCTGTGAGTCCCCATGTAGCGAAACAGCAAATTCTGCTCCAGATCGTCCATCATGTTTTCTCCCGCAGCTGTTCATTAGCGCACAAATTATTCATTTGTTGTCGACTTTTCCGTTGAGAAACAGCGGCAAAACCGAAGTGAACCTGTTGTTTTTACCTGCTTTCTTATAATAAAACGAGTCAGGTTAAAAAGGATACTGAGCGTATAAAAATTCACGCAACCGAATATAACAACACTCTTTTACTGTAGATAATTCTGGCGGTTTTGGGCGAAGGGATACTGAAAATAGTAAGGAAAAATAATGATTTTGTTGCGGGGATAAAAATAAAAATTGTCGGCCCTTCCGAAACGAAAAGACCGACAATTGAAGCGGTTATCAGGCGACAGGACGCGCGATAATACTGCGGGTTTCCATGCGAACTTCGGCGATCTTAACGTCAATCACGTCGGTGACTTTGTAAACTGTTTCACCTTTGATTTGCACGGTACCGTTTTCCTGACTACAGACCATTTCGTCGCGAACCGCATGCAGGAACGGCGCAGGAATAAACGCGACAGCACCGTTATCGACCAGACGGACGCGCATACCCCCGCGGCTGATATCGATGATCTCTGCGGCGAAACGGGTATCCGTACCGGCTTTATCCTGCAGGAAGCGTGCGTACAGCCAGTCGCCAACGTCACGTTCCGCCATGCGGTTCAGACGACGGCGATCGGCCATCTGCTGCGTGGTGTCCTCCTGAGGACGGGCAATGGTTTCACCTTTGATAATCGCTTTCAGCAGACGGTGGTTAACCATATCGCCATACTTACGGATCGGCGATGTCCAGGTGGCGTAAGCTTCGAGGCCAAGACCAAAGTGCGGGCCAGGCTCGGTGCTGATTTCAGCGAAGGACTGGAAGCGACGAATGCGGCTGTCCAGGAAACCCGACGGCTGCGCGTCCAGTTCGCGGCGAAGCTTGCAGAAGCCCGGCAGCGTGAGCACTTCTTCCGGATCAACGTGCACGTCGTGATTCTTCAGCAGGGCCGCCAGCGCTTCGGTATTCGCCGGATCAAAGCCGGTATGGACGTTGTAAATGCCAAAGCCCAGCTTGTCGCGCAGCACGCGCGCGGCACAGATATTGGCGGAAATCATCGCCTCTTCAACGATGCGGTTCGCAATGCGTCGCGGTTCGGCCACGATATCCAGCACTTCGCCTTTCTCACCCAGAACAAAGCGATAATCCGGGCGATCTTTGAACACCAGCGCATGGGTTTGACGCCACTCGCCGCGGTTGAGACAGATGCGATGCAGCAGACGGATCTGAGCGGCAATGGCGTCTGATTCAGGTTTCCAGCTACCGGTATTTTCCAGCCAGTCGGAGACGTTATCGTAGGCCAGCTTGGCTTTCGACTCGATGGTGGCGGCAAAGAACTCGATATCGTCTTCGATGGCGCCATCCGCAGCAATGGTCATGCGGCAGGCAAGGACCGGGCGCACTTCATTTGGACGCAGCGAGCAGAGATCGTCTGACAATTCGCGCGGCAGCATCGGAATGTTGAAGCCCGGCAGGTAGTTGGTGAACGCACGGATTTTCGCGGCGTCATCCAGCTTGCTGCCTTCGGCAATCCAGGCGGTTGGATCGGCAATGGCGACGGTCAGATGCAGTTTGCCGTCGGCGCTCTCTTCAGCGTACAGCGCGTCATCCATATCTTCTGTGCTGGCGCTGTCGATGGTGACAAACTCCAGCGCGGTAAGATCGCGGCGCGTCAGACCTTCGTCCTGCATCTCGGTTGCCACGCCGTTCGGCGCTTCTTTTTCAAGATTATGGCGTGCCAGCGTAACCCACCATGGCACAAAATGGTCGGCGCCAAAGGTAATGAACTGGGTCAGTTCAGCATAAAAACCGCGATCGCCTTTCAGAGGATGACGGCGCATTTCAGCTACGGCCCAGTCGCCTTCTTTAAAATCATGCTCAACGCCACGGGCGGCGCGGCAGGGAATAGCATCTTTCAGCAGGGGATGATCCGGCACGATAGAAAGACGATCGTCTTTTCTCTGTACCTTACCCACAAAACGGGTCAGGAACGGTTCGATCAGTTCTTCCGGCTCGGCAGACTCGCGGTCCTTCTCGGTATGAATGACGGCCATTACGCGATCGCCATGCATCACTTTCTTCATCTGCGGAGGCGGAATGAAGTAGCTTTTCTGCGCGTCAACCTCAAGGAAGCCAAAGCCCTTTTCCGTGGCTTTTACGACCCCTTCTGCACGCGGCGTCTGGGAATGCAGTTGCTGTTTAAGCTGCGCTAGCAGCGGGTTGTCCTGAAACATAATGTTCTATTTTCGTAGCCATTGAGCGGCTGACAGTTTTACGCGATTCTCACTGTCTCAGCAAGCGGTCTTTGGGTAATGAGTGTGGTTATTCCTCTTTACCAAACGCGACTTTCAGACGATTGAGCCAGCCATCAAACGCGCTTTGGGTAAGCAGCGTGATGGCTTGTTCGCCCGCGATCCCTCGATCCGTGAGAGGGGTAAACTGCGCGGCGCTGAAGCGGTCAGGAGAGCGTGTCAGCAGTTCGACCGCCGCCGAAAGTGCGGGGGACGTCAGCGGGATCTCTTCGCGGGTGTTTAACAGGATTTCTCCGGTCAGGTCGAGCAACGACGGCTCATGACAAAGGACCGGCGCCAGCGCCTCCAGCGCGGGTTCAGCCTGCCAGCGGGACAGCGACTCAAGCTGGTGCGCACTCGCATAGCGCAGCTCGACGACGGGCAACAGCGGCACCCAGGCGGCGTGGCTCGCGGGCAGCGTGTGCGGCTGAATATGATGGCCTGGCAACCAGCGAACGGGGTGTCCTAACAGCGCCTGAAAAACCGCGACCACGCGCGCCTGAAAACCAATAAACCCGATAATCTGGTTAATCACCACAATGTCATATATTGACAGGCCAACCTCATCAAGCTGGTTCTGCGCTTTATCATCAATGACATCAGGGGAGCTGGCGAGCTGGCGGGCATACTGCGTAATTTGCGCCAGACGTCGGTTGCTTTCACGCGAGGAGTCCGGGCCGGGAAGCGGGGCGAGGAGGGCGGCGTAATGGTTACAAAGCCGCTGAACGCCACAGGCCTGGGCGACCGTTAGCGCGGTGCTGAGCCGATCGTATGCGCTGAGCGTATGCAGGCGGTTCACGGGAATCGAGAGCGGAAACAGCTGGTGGCACAAGGCTCTGGCAGGGGTAAGCCAGCCAGAACAGGCGGCGATAATCTTATCAGGCAGGGCTAAATCGAGCAAAAAACGATCGTCAACGTTAGCGGCTTCGGGCACCAGAGGCAGAACATCTGTCTGCGCGTGGTTCGACTGGGTCTCGTGATACCAGTGGCCTTTGCCGGAAAAACGGCGTTGTTCCATGTGCGTTCCTTGATCTCAAAATGGCGATCAATATCCTGGCGTAAGGCAGATAAAGGGAAAAATATTGTTAGGTGATAACAAATAGCAGAACGGAATAACGAAGGGGCGGTGCGGGGGGGAAACTCTCTTCCCGTGCGGGAAGAGAGTCACAGCTTATTTAATTTCCAGCTCGTTCATTGCAGCGATGTTGAAGCCGCCGTCAACGTGAACTACTTCGCCGGAGATACCAGCGGAAAGGTCAGAGCACAGGAATGCTGCAGAGTTACCCACATCTTCAATGGTAACGGTACGACGAATCGGGGTAACCGCTTCGCAGTGTGCCAGCATTTTACGGAAATCTTTAATACCGGAAGCTGCCAGGGTGCGGATAGGACCTGCAGAGATGGCGTTAACGCGCACGCCTTCAGGACCCATTGCGTTCGCCATGTAGCGTACGTTGGCTTCCAGAGAGGCTTTCGCCAGGCCCATAACGTTGTAGTTAGGGATAGCACGCTCAGCGCCCAGGTAGGACAGAGTCAGCAGGGCTGCGCCCGGGTTCAGCATCGCGCGGCAGGATTTCGCCATCGCAACGAAGCTGTAGGAGCTGATGTCGTGAGCGATTTTGAAGCCATCACGGGTAACCGCGTTCACGTAGTCGCCGTCCAGCTGGTCGCCAGGAGCGAAGCCAATGGAGTGAACGAAACCGTCGAATTTCGGCCATGCTTTTGCCAGTTCAGCAAACATGCCGTCGATGCTTTCGTCTTGTGCAACGTCACATTCCAGAACGATGCTGGAACCCAGCTGCGCGGCAAACTCTTCAACACGGCCTTTCAGCTTGTCGTTCTGGTAGGTGAACGCCAGCTCAGCGCCTTCGCGATGCATTGCCTGTGCGATGCCGTATGCGATGGACAGTTTGCTGGCAACGCCAGTCACCAGAATGCGCTTACCGGAAAGAAAACCCATAGCTTTAATCCTTATATTCATTGCTAATTTTGCCTTGTAATTCATAGCGTTACAGGCAGTATTTCAAAATCATTCGAAATTAGCTCGAAATTATAGCCCACTCACAGCCCCTTGTGTCACGATATTTCTCGCTGTTCTCCGAAGACGCCTGCTCCGAAGAATGCGCCGCGGACTCGCGGGGGCTCAAAATTTCAGCATTCGTCCAGTATATCACCCGGCAACAGCTTCGCCTCATCCAACCAGCGAGGAAGCGCGATCCCGCAAGGGTATTCACGCTTTCCTGAGGTTGTCGATGAAGCGCGCGATGACGATAAAGAAAACCGGTACGAAGAAAATGGCGAGAAGCGTACCGCTAATCATCCCGCCAAATACGCCGGTACCGATGGCATGCTGCGTACTGTCGCTCGCCCCATGGGCCAGCATCAACGGAACAACCCCTAAGGTGAAGGCTAACGACGTCATCAGAATAGGGCGCAGGCGCTGGCCGGCGGCATGAATGGTTGCCGCCAGCAGGGGCTGCCCCTGGCGATGGAGCTGCCTCGCAAATTCAACAATCAGAATGGCGTTTTTTGCCGACAGGCCGATAAGCGTAATCAGGCCGACCTTGAAGAAAACGTCATTCGTCATGCCGGCAACGGACACCGCGATCACCGCGCCAATAAGACCCAGCGGAACGACCAGCATGACCGCAAATGGAATAGACCAGCTCTCATACAGGGCGGCGAGCACCATAAACACGACCAGTATCGACAGGACGATAAGGCCCGGAAGCTGAGATTCCGATTTTCTCTCCTGCAATGAACTCCCGGCCCACTCGCCAGCCATGCCCTGAGGTAAATCTCTGGACAAACTCTCCATAACCTTCATTGCGGTGCCGCTGGATGCTCCCGGCGCCGCATTTCCGGTAATGCGAATAGCCGAATATCCCTGATAACGCGTCAGCTGCTGGGGCGCAACGTTCCAGGAAAGCGTGGCAAACGTCGATACCGGCACCATCTGTCCCATCCGGTTTTTCACTGATAATGTCAGTATCTGCTCAGGCTGCATTCGGTAGGGCGCATCGGCCTGAATGATCACCTGCTGAACGCGGCCGTTGTTCGTATAGTCATTAACGTAATTTGAGCCCAGGGTGACGGAGAGCGTCTGGTTGATTTCATCAAACGAGACGCCCATTGCTTCCGCCTTTTCTCTGTCCAACTGGAGCGCAAGGTTTGTTCCTTCCGGCAGACCGTCTATATACACGTCACTCAGTTCAGGGCGCTGGTTGGCCTGCAGGACCAGCGCGTCGGCAGCGCGCTTTAACGCCTCGTAGCCCAGTCCCGCTCTGTCCTGCACGTACCAGGTGAAGCCCGACGAGGTGCCCATATCCGAAATGGCCGGCGGGAGCAGGCTCATCGTGACGGCATCAGAGACGTTTGCCATGCTGGCCTGTATCCGGTCGGCTTCCCCCTGGGCCGTCGAGCCCTGCCGATCTTTCCAGTCTTTCAGCGTGGTGAAGGCCATAGCCGAGTTTGGCCCTGAACCTGAAAATCCAAAGCCCAGGATCATAATGTTGCTTTCAATATCCGGCCGGGTCGCAATTTCCTCTTCAAATTTTTTAACCACGTTGAGGGTACGCTGCATCGTGGCATCTGAAGGCAACTGGATTGAGGACATAAAGTAGCCCTGATCTTCATCCGGCAGAAAAGACGACGGTAGCGAAGACAATCCCAAAAACAGCGCAGCACAAAGCGCAGCGTACAGGAGCAGCATACGCCCGGTTCGCTTCAGAACGGCACCCAGCCCTGCTTCGTAACAGGCGGTGAGCGAACGGAAGCGCGCGTTAAACCCGACCGCGAACCTTCCGCCTCCGCTCTTTCCTGCCTTATGCGGCTTGAGTAACGTTGCGCACAGGGCAGGCGTCAGCGTCAGGGCAAGAAACGCGGACAGCAGTATGGAAACCGCCATGGAAATACAAAATTGTCGGTAGATAATCCCGACGGATCCTTCAGCAAACCCCATGGGGATAAACACGGCAGTGAGCACCAGCGTGATCCCGATAATCGCCGGTGTGATTTCCTGCATGGCTTGCCGCGTAGCGTCAAGCGGGGAAAGGCTTTTTTCCTCCATCAGTCGTTCAACGTTTTCTACAACCACAATGGCATCATCAACGATAATCCCTATCGCCAGCACCATGCCGAACATCGTCAGAATATTGATGGAGTAGCCGCTCAATAGCATCACCGTGAAGGTGCCAAGAAGTGCGACGGGAGCAACAATCGCCGGGATAAGCGTACAGCGTATCTTGTGCAGAAACAGCAGCATAACCAGGAAGACGAGGACCATCGCTTCTACAAATGTCTGAACAACCTTCATGATAGAAAGTTTCACAAACGGTGCGGTATCGAAGGGGATCGTAAACGACATTCCGTCGGGTAACACCCGGGAAAGTTCGTCGATGCGCGCCCGTACGCCGGAAGCCGTACTCATCGCATTCGCACCAGGCGAGAGCTGGATTGCTGCCGCCGTTGCGGGCACGCCATTTTCACGGATACCAAAGGCGTAGCTTTGCAGGCCAGATTCAATCCGCGCAATGTCGGACAGTTTCAGGCGGGCGCCGGATGCGTCAGATTTCAGGGTGATATTCCTGAACGCCTCTACCGAGGAGAGCTGTCCCTTCACGGTGATGGGATACGTTACCCCTTGTCCTGCAGCGGCGGGCTCATCTCCCGTTTTGCCGGGCGAAACCAGGGCATTTTGCTGGCCAACGGCGGTAAGAACATCGCTCACCGAAAGCCCGTAGCCGTGGAGCTTCATGGGATCCAACCAGATGCGCAGCGCTTTTTCGCCGCCAAACAGCTGAACTTTCCCTACGCCGGGCACGCGACGAAGCTCGTCACTGACGTTTCGGGCAAAATAGTCGCTTAAGTCGGCTTCCTCAAATTGACCCGTCGTGGACTTAAGCCCCACCATCATTAGAAAACCCGAATTAGCGGCCTCGACGTTAATGCCGTTTTGTCTTACCGCCTGAGGGAGACGAGGCTCGACAATCTTAATCTGATTCTGCAGGTCCATCTGCGCCAGCTTGATGTCCGTGCCCGGTTTAAACGTGACGGTAATCGATGCCGAACCGGTTGTGTCGCTGGATGATTCGAAATAGAGCAAATTATCGACTCCAGAGATTTCGCGCTCGATTAACGATACCACCGACGTATTCATGATATCGGGGCTCGCCCCCGGGTAACTGACGGAAATAATGATCCCCGGCGGTGCCACGGCCGGATATTGCGCAACAGGCAAACGGGGAATAGACAGGAGTCCTGCCAGCACGATAAAAAGCGCCACTACCCAGGCGAAAACGGGGCGTTCAATAAAAAAATGAGGCATTAAATTAACGTCCAGTTACGTGAATTTCTTCATCAGTGGATACGCGTTTACCGATATCCCTGAGCTGCGAAAACTTCTCTAGAAGCTGCGGTGCGTCATCAAGGCTCGTCGCGAACATCCACATGTAGGTCATCACGGAATAAATATGTCCGGCGGTGATGCCGGTTGAGCGCGTCATCCAGACGATGGTCAGCGTAAAAAGCGCGGCAACAAGCACGCCAACCCACAAATAGCCCCACGCCTCGCGGTCAGATAATGCGATACGTAAACGCGCCAACGTGGAGTAATGTCGGTGAAGCGTGGCCGTGCCCGCCTTATGGACATAATCCACTTCTTTTTCCAGCCGATTATTCAGGCGCATGAACAGCCATTCATTTTTACGGGCATATTCTGAGACAAATCCGAGCAGGATAAATACAATCGCAAAGCACATGACGCCGGCCCAAAATTCAATAAACAACAACATGATTGCGGCACCAAAAAGTGAGCTCAGCGAGGTAATAAGCAGGGGAAGGTGCATTTCAAAGAAATCCACATATTCGCGCGAGAGCGTTACCCTGGCGGCGATCGCCGAATGGTTAAGCTGGTATTTGCGCTGTGCCAGGACGACGGAAACCGCGAGTCCGGCATAAATGCGTGCAAACGTGCGCGTGTCTACGCTTCGTCTGGCCGCACCGATGAACCACATGCAAAGCACCATCAGGCCATACAGCGCGGCGTTAAGCGTTTCACCGGCGAGGATGGCATTTATCGCGATGCCAGCCAGAACGGGATAAAGTAAAAACGTCACGTTTTCGGCCACCACCAGGAAGAAAGTGACAGCCAGTTTTTTTCGGTGCCGTATCGCGAGTTTTTTAAGCGAGCGCATCATACCGGCAGGTTCAGAAGAACGAAAATTATTATTACGGTTCATCATGATGGGTAAGTCATGTCAGACTTTTCAGTGAGTTATTTTTGTGTGAAAGAGTGAGGTAGAGATTCTACCGCGCGCCTGTTTAGCGGACATGGGCGGTTTATGGAGGACGTGTGGAGCAGCGGCTCAAATCATTCTCATAATGAGGTACAGCGGTGCTCCGCCAAAAAAAATGATCAAATAACACTCGTAGTAAAAGATCAGATCTTCGATATCGGGCATCGCGTTTAACAGTACGGTGAACGTAATAATGAGATAGACAAAAATCATCATCAGCCAGAAGGCGACGACGAGTAGCTCAGTCAACGCGCCGGCTTTATTTTGGATCATCAGAGAGACCACCGACAATGCGATGCAGCCATAGATAATGGGTGAAGAGAGTAGCGTCGAGGCGACTTTTTCATCCATTCTGTGCACCAGTACCAGCCAGGTATAAAGTAATCCCCACGACAGCAACAGGAACAGGGAATATATACCCAGTTTTTTAGGAGAGAAATATTTAGAAAGTTCCATGTTCATTATTTCAGCCAACTTCATAAAATCTTGAAGAAACAGTGGTAATTTGCAACGCGCAATGCACAAAGGACTATGCCTCAATAGCGATTATGCGCGGACATTGTCGAGTCTTTATTGACTGAATGTGTAGGCTGTGTGGAGAAATAACCGGGCATTTAAATCAACCTGGAAATTTTCGTGACCACGGCACTTTTTCGCGGAGGCCGTGTCTTATTGTGCTAAAGATATCTGATAGCGTGCTCAAAGGGATTTCACCCACGGAGATAAAATGCACAAAAATACGCTGATCCTTATTGTTGAAGATGAAGACGAAATCGCCGATATACTGATGAGCTACTTAGAGCGTTCGGGAATGAAAACGCTCAGAGCCAGGCAGGGCGAGCAGGCCATAACGCTCAATCGCCTCCATAAACCGGATCTCATATTGCTGGACATTCACCTGCCCGTATGTGACGGCTGGAGCGTACTTACCACGCTTCGTCAGGAAAGCGCTGTCCCCGTCATTATGGTTTCCGCTCTCGATCAGGATGTCGATAAGCTCATGGGGCTGAGGCTGGGCGCGGATGATTACGTGATCAAACCCTTCAACCCTTCTGAAGTCGTCGCCCGGGTTGAGGCTGTGCTGCGCAGGACAAAACCCGCGCTTCAGCAGGCGGGTTCCCAGCCGCTCAGAACGCCATTTATTACGGTCTACCCGGATGACTTCTACGTGGAAGTCACCGTGGGGGCAGAGGTTGTCTCCCCGGTATTAACGACGACCGAATTTAAATTGCTCACATACCTGGTGAGATATCCGCGAAAGGTCTGCTCACGCGAAGAGCTACTCAACGCGTGTCTGCCGGAAGGGGATACACTCGACAGAACGGTCGATAGCCACATGAGCAAGTTGCGTAAAAAACTGGAGCTGGCCGGCCTTTACGGTGTTCCCGAGAGCATCAGAGGCATGGGTTACCGGCTTGGGGAAAAGAAATGAACAAAGAGTCTGTCCTGAGTCGTCAGATCTTAACGTATATGCTGTTGCTGACGTTTACGATCATTGCCATCGCCATACTCGGCTCCTGGTTTTTTTACTCCTTTATTCTGGATCACCTCCCGGGCGGCCCTGCTGCGGGCGATGACGAGCAGATGACGATGTGGGACTGGGCATGGATTGGGACCGCGACTACGATCAGTATGATTATTGCCCTCTTTTTCACGGTCAAACTTTCATCGCGGATACTCACCCCGCTAAACGCGGTAGCGTCCAGCCTGAAAAAGATTTCTCAGGGCGATCTGGACGCCAGGGCATTTTGCGCCAGTTCCCGGCTGGGTGAGATCAATCACCTGGTGACGGATTTCAATGAAATGGCGGAAAAATTACAGACGCTGGATATTCAGAGGAAATCCTGGAATGCCGCTATCGCGCATGAGCTGAGAACCCCGGTCACGATCTTACGCGGACGGCTTCAGGGGTTGGTTGACGGCGTTTTTACCCCGGATCCGGTGCTGTTTAATAATCTTCTCAAACAGACGGAAGGGTTAACCCGCCTGATTGAAGATCTCCGGGTTGTCAGTTCGGATGGCGGGGCGGGATACACGTTATGCCAGTCCAAAACCGATCTAAAAGGGACAATACAGAACGCACTTGATACGTTCATGCCCGAGTTCATCCGTAAGGCGTTTACCGTCAATACAGACCTTAGGGAGCAGCAGTGCGTATTCGATCCATTACGCATCAATCAGTGTCTGACCGTTTTATTTGATAATGCCTTACACTATTCAACCTCGCGCACGCTCATCGTGAAAAATGGCGTTTCTGATAAAGGCAATTATATCCTTATTCAGGACGGGGGACCGGGCATCCCCAGAGAGTTTCATGATTTCCTGTTTCAGCCCTTTCAGCGCGATAATGGCGCCAGACATGTGAACCCGGAAGGCTGTGGCTTGGGCTTGTCGGTGGTAAAAGCCATCATGCTGGCTCATGGTGGCGATGTTTCCTATACCTTATCGACGCAAAACCACTCGATATTTAAGCTCACCTGGCCCGACTCGTGAGCTTCAGCGGCAGGTCAAATCTGCCTGCCGGCGATAAATGCCATATTTTTCCTAATTTAGCATCCCATTCCTGCGGGGTAATCGTCAGTTTACCGCGTCTTGGGCTTAAGGTTATTTCGCTGAAATAGATTTCATCTTTTTTTAGCATAAGGTCAACGCGGCAGTAGTCAATTCCATCCGCCAGCTCCTGGGAGGCCAACAGTGCCTGACGGAACAAGAGCGGTTCGCCAGGCGTTGCTGAAGTATTCGGATATTCCATCCGGAAGGGTTGTAAGTTCCACAGCCTGTCATAAACGTTGATAAACCCTTTGCCGTTATCATCCGTAAAATCCGCTTCTACATAGTGGGCAACGCCATGAAAACAGTGGATCCTCAGCATTTCGGGCGTTGTGTTTCTGTCAGCATCGTCGAAGAGATCGACAAACGGCTCGCAAAGTATGCTCGGCGTAATGTTTTTGTACTGCCATTCGCGCGTGGTGTAGTAAAGATTTTTCTTTAACGCGAGGCTCAGCTTTTTACACGCTTCTTTTTCATTAAATTGCGCTTTGTTTGTACATATTATTGTGCTGCCGCTGTCATGGTTGCACTTAAGGACGAATTTGTCAGGAAGAATTGAAAAATCAATCTGCGACGGCCGGGTATAAACGCCAATTAATGGCACCGTTTTCACGCGCGTTGTTCTGGAGGAAACGTATGCCCGAACGGCGAGTTTATCCGCAAGCATCGTGTAGAAGTTATTATGGTCATAGACCAGACGATGACATATTTTTTCACTCAACGTCGTGGGCGAGTTAATGTCAGGAGTTTCCCCGGTTGATTTTTTAAGCCTCACGGTATGAAAATGCAGGTCCGTCATTAAAAATGAGCGGCATTTTCTGATGAGATACTCTGTGTATTTTAAAACGTAAGTGGCGGTGTTCATTTCTTCTCCTCCGTAATGTCCGGATATTCTGGAGAAGAACTGTTGATTGATATTGCTTAAAATATGGAGCAGGGATGGAGACGAAAATTAAAGGATTAAATAGCGCACGCAGATTATTTAATCCTTAATTTAATGGGGTAGTTTTTGTGAAGCGTCGCGCTTAGCGGTCCTTTCTCCACGCATCGGCGGTTAATGCTTCACCGAAATGACCGGCAATCAGCCGTTTTGTCAGTTCATGAAGCGGAGAGGCCATCACATCCGCGGTGCTGCCGCGCTCTACCACTTCACCCTGGTGCATGACCATCACCTGATCGCTGATGTGCTTCATCATTCCCAGATGCTGGGTGACGTAGATATACGAGATCCCCTGTTTTTCCTGCAATTCCAGCATCAGGTTAATCAGCTGCGAGCGCATCGACATATCCAGCGAGGCAAGCGCTTCATCCGCAATGATCACTTTTGGCCGCAAAATCAACGCACGCGCCAGACCCAGACGCTGTTTCTGGCCTGGTGCCAGCATATGCGGGTAGTAGCTTTCGTGATCCGGCAACAGCCCAACCATACGCAGGGTTTCAAATACGCGCTTACGGCGCGCCTCTGGCTCCAGGTCGGTGTTCAGACGCAGCGGAAAATCGAGGATCTGAGAAATGCGCTGGCGCGGGTTAAGCGAGGTAGACGGATCCTGGAAGATCATGCGGATGCGCTGGCTGCGGAAAGAGTAGTCGCCGAACGTCAGAGGATGATCGTCAATCAGCACTTCGCCTGCAGTCGGTTCAACCATGCCGGCGAGCATTTTCGCCAGGGTGGATTTCCCGGAACCGTTCTCGCCGATGATCGCCAGGGTCTGTTTTTCACGCAGCGTAAAGCTCAGCGGCTTCACCGCGTCGACAGTTTGACGATGAAACAGCCCCGTGCGGTAGCGAAAGGTCTTACTCAGGTTGCGGACTTCCAGTAAGGTTTCGACCATTTCACTCTCTCTCCATGTTCAGCGGGAAATGACAGGCGTATAGATGATTTTTGGCCCCGGTCAGGCGTGGCGTCTCGATACATTTACGCTGAGCATAGGGACACCGCGGCCCCAGACGACAGCCTATCGGCAGGGATTCCAGCAGCGGAATCGCCCCCGGCAGGGTATTCAGGCGACTCTTATGCGGCATCGCGCTGCCAAAATCTGGAATGGCGCGGATAAGCGCCTGCGTATACGGATGATGCGGCGCGCCGATCAGATCTTCACTCGGCGCGGTTTCGACCGTTTGTCCGCAGTACATCACGTCAATTTTATCCGCCCATTTGCTGAGCATTTGCAGGTCATGGCTGATCAGCAAAATGGTGGTGTTGTTATTCTGGTTGAGACGCGACAGCAGGCGGAAAATTTGCGCCTGCGTGGTGGGTTCCATCGCGTTGGTGGGCTCATCCGCAATCAGCAAACGCGGCTGATTTGCCAGCGCGATAGCAATCATCACTTTCTGACATTCGCCGTCGGTCAGCTCATAAGGGAAGCTGCGCATCGCATCTTTGTGATCTTTGATCCCGACGCGGTGTAAAAGCTCAATGGCGCGGCGCTTGCGCCAGCCAACGCGTTGCCACCAGCGGCCTTTATAGGTCCAGCCGGGAATGTTCTGCATGAGCTGTTTACCCACGCGTTCGGACGGATCGAGACAGGACTGCGGCTCCTGGAAAATCATCGAGACGTTATGCCCGACCAGCTTACGCCGCTCGCGGGGGGAGAGGCGCAGCAGATCGATATCGTCAAAACGCATACGGTCTGCCGTCACGCGCCAGTTGTCTTTCGCCACGCCGCATATAGCTTTGGCAATCAGGCTTTTTCCCGAGCCGGATTCCCCCACCAGCCCGCGAATTTCACCCTCCGCGAGGGTGATACTGATGCGATCGACGGCTTTAACCCAGCCTTCACCGGTTTTGAATTCGATGGTGAGGTTGCGAATATCAAGAAGCGGCATTATTGCACCCCCGCGTTAATTGCACGGCGAATACCGTCGCCCAGCAGGTTGATAAGCAGCACGCTCACCATAATGGCCGCACCCGGCAGCATGACCGTCCACGGTGCCACGTAGATTAACTCCAGCGCGTCGCCGAGCATCGCACCCCATTCGGGCGACGGCAGCTGTGCACCGAGATCGAGGAAGCCGAGCGCCGCGATGTCCAGGATCGCCATCGACAGGGCGCGGGTGATCTCTGTGACCAGCCCGGCGGCGATGTTGGGCAGCACGGCAAACCACAGAATGTTGAAGGTCGTCGCGCCGTCCAGACGCGCGGCAACGACGTACTCTTTTTCCAGTTCATCATGCACCATGCTGTAAACCGAGCGCACGATGCGGGGCAGGATAGCCAGCCAGACGGCGAACATGGCGTGCGACAGGTGCGGACCGGCAAAGGCAACAACGATGATCGCCAGCAGCAGGGACGGAATCGACAGCAGCGTATCCAGAATGTGGTTAAGCACCGCCGAACGCAGGCCATGGGTGGATCCCGCAAAAATACCGAGCGCCAGCCCGCAGATCGTAGCCGCGAGCGTCACCACAAATGCGCCACCCACCGTCGGGGCTGCACCGCTCAGCAGGCGGCTCAACACGTCACGTCCGAGGTCGTCCGTTCCCAGGAAGAAAGAGACTTCACCGTAGCGCGACCAGGACGGTGGCAGCAGCTGATAGCCAAGGAACTGCTGGTCGATGCCGTACGGCGCAAACCACGAGCCAAAGACGCAAAGCAACACCAGGCCGGCGCAGCCGTAAAGGCCGATCATAGCCGTGGTGTCACCGTAGAACTTACGCCACACGGTACGCAGCACGCCGGGCGTGCGCTTTTCACTGTATACGCTATCGTAAGGCATACCATTCCTTATGCTTCAATGGGTTAGCCATGGCACCCAGAATATCGGACAACACGTTAACAATAATCACCAGCGAACCAATCACCATCACGCCGGCAGAAATAGCGGCGTAGTCCTGCTGGCGGATGGCGTTAATCAGCCATCGCCCCAGGCCCGGCCAGCTAAAGACCATCTCGGTGATCATGGCCAGCGTCAGCATGGTGGAAAACTGTAATCCCAGACGCGGAATTACCGGCGGCAGCGCGTTGTGCAGGACGTTGCGGCGCAGGATGGTCAGGCGCGACAGCCCGCGCGTGGCGGCGGCTTTGACGTAGTTCTGGTCAAATACCTCAATGGTGCTCAGGCGCATCAGGCGGATCACTTCGGTGGTTGGCGCAACCGCCAGCGTCAGCACCGGCAATACCATATGGCGCACGGCGCTGACGATCATCTCATGGCGCCACACCGAATCGGACAGCCACGCGTCAATGATGGCAAAACCCGTCACCGTTTTAACCGTATAGAGCAGGTCAAAGCGACCCGAAACCGGCAGCCAGCCCATCGTCAGCGAGAAGAACAGCGTTAGCAGCAGCGCCAGCCAGAAAACCGGGATGGAGAAGCCGAACAGGGCGAGGGCGCTGATAAACTTATCCTGCCATTTGTTGCGATAGATCCCGGCGAGCATGCCAACGGGGATGCCGACCATCAGGGCAAAACCGAAGGCCAGAATGCACAGCTCCATCGTGGCCGGGAACACCTCTTTCAGCTGCTGGGAAATCAGCTGCCCGTTAATGCTGGACACGCCGAAATCCCAGTGCAGCAGCCCGTTAAACCAGAACAGCCAGGCATCCCACAGCGACGACCCCTGGAGCGGGGCGTGGGGCGTGAAATAGCTCAGGCTGAAGCCGACAAAGTTCAGGAAAAAGAGCGTCACCAGCAGCAAAAGGAGCCGACGTAAGGTAAAAATAATCATGGTTTTTTCACCTCTTGTTCTTTTTCACGCGACACGCCGGCGAACGAGGCGTTGCCGAACGGGCTCAGCACCAGGCCTTTAATATCATAACGATAGGCCTGAAGGCGCAGGGAAGAGGCCAGCGGCAGCACCGGGAGTTCCTGGGCAAGGATCTTCTGCGCTTCATCATAGGCGTCGATGCGCGAGGCCAGCTGCTGGGAAGCCAGCGCTTTTTGCAGCACGGCGTCAAACTCCCGGTTACACCAGTGGGCGTAGTTGGTCTGCGAATTTATCGCCGCACAGCTTAACAGCGGCCGGAAGAAGCTGTCCGGATCGTTACTGTCGGTCGCCCAGCCGGTCAGGGTTAAATCATGATTCATGTCCATCAGGCGCGCCTCCTGGAAACGGCCCTCAACCGGTACGATGATCACTTTGACGCCCACCTGCGCCATATCTGCCTGCAGCAGTTCGGCGGTCTTGAGCGGGCTCGGATTCCACGCCTGGGAGCTGGTTGGCACCCAAAGCTGCAGCGTAAGGTTTTCCGCCCCCAGCGCCTTCAGCTGTTCACGCGCTTTTGCCGGATTGTATTCCGTAATTTTAGCTTCACCGTCATAGGCCCACGAGGCGCGCGGTAAAATTGAGGCGGCGGTTTCCGCCGTGCCGTAGTAGATCGACTGCATTAAACGCTGGTTGTTAATCGCCAGCGCCAGAGCGTGACGTACGGCAGGGTTATTCAACGGCGGCTTATCCGTGTTAAAGGCCAGATAGGCGATATTCATGCCCGGGCGTAACGTCAGGCGCAGGCGCGGATCGTCGCGCAAAATGGTGAGCTGGCTGGCCGCGGGCCAGGCGAGTACGTCGCACTCCCCGGTGAGCAGTTTTGACAGACGTCCTGTCCCACCTGAACCGAGATCGACCACCACCTGCGGCATCAGCGGAGTGCCGCGCCAGAAATGCTCATGACGCTGCAGACGAATATATTGCCCGGCGCGGTATTCGGCGAGCTGGAACGGACCGGTGCCAACCGGCTGACGATCGAGCAACTCCTGACGATCTTTTTTTGTCAGGTTCGCCGCGTATTCAGCGGACATGACTGACGCATAGTGGGTCGCCAGGTGCCAGAGGAAGGAGGCATCCGGGCGCGTCAGCGTAAATTCAACCGTGCGGTTGTCCAGCTTGCGCACGCTCTTGACGGTGTCGGCAAACTGCAGGCTGTCGAAATAGGGGAAGTTGCTGCCGTTAACGTTATGCCACGGGTGGTTGCGGTTAAAGATGCGCTGGAAGGTAAAGACCACGTCATCTGCGTTCAGCTTGCGCGTGGGGGTAAACCACGGCGTGCGTTGAAATGCGACGTCATCGCGCAGATGAAAACGGTAGGTTGCGCCGTTATCCAGCACTTCCCAGCTTTCCGCAAGCTCAGGCACCAGACGGTAGGTGTACGGATCAACATCAAGCAGACGGTCGTAAAGCTGCGCGGCCAGGGTATCCACGATCAGGCCGCTGCCCGCTTTTTGCGGGTTGAAGGTGTCCACCTGGCCGCTTACGCAATAGACGAAGCCGCTGTCACGAATGTCAGGCTGCGGAGTTAGCCCGGGCGCGGCAAAGGCCAGGCTGCTAAACAGACCGAGAGCAAAAAAGGACGATAAAACCAGACGCATAATTTTTAAGGTTTTTAGGTTTGATCTGCAAAGTGTATCGCACTTACGCATGCTTCGTAAAAATGTCTGCAGGTAAGTGCTGATATTGTCAGCGCATTTGATGCTTTTTGAGCAATGCCCTTAACTGATGGTAGGTCAGACCCAGCAGTTCAGCCGCCCGTTTCTGGTTATATTTCGCCGTCTTCAGGCTTTGCTCCAGCAGCTGTTTCTCCTGTTCGTTCTGGAACTGGCGTAAATCAAGGGGGAGAGTAGGGGCATCGCCTGAAGACGCTGGTGTGGGTAGCGACGGCGCGCTGCGCTGAAAAGGATCGATAATGATGTTGTCCAGCTCCGTCTCGCTGCTGCCGTGACGATAGACGGAGCGCTCCACGACGTTTTTCAATTCGCGGATATTTCCCGGCCAGTGGTAAGCGAGCAGCGTCTCCTTTGCATAATCGCTGAAGCCGGGGAACAGCGGCAGTCCGAGCTCGCGGCACATCTGAATCGCAAACTGGTCTGCCAGCAGCATGATGTCGCTTTTGCGCTCGCGCAGCGGAGGAAGTTGAACGACGTCAAAGGCCAGGCGGTCAAGGAGGTCGGCACGGAATTTCTCCTCAGTCACCATCTCCGGCAGGTTGGCGTTAGTGGCGCACACCAGGCGCACGTTAACCTGCAGCGGCTGGCTACCGCCGACGCGCTCCAGTTCGCCGTACTCAATCACGCGCAGCAGTTTTTCCTGCACCAGCATGGGCGCGGTGGCCAGCTCATCCAGAAAAAGCGTACCGCCGTCGGCGCGCTCAAAGCGTCCGGGATGGCGTTTCTGGGCACCGGTAAACGCCCCTGCTTCATGGCCGAAGAGCTCGGTGTCGAGCAGGTTTTCATTCAGCGCCGCGCAGTTAAGGGAAATAAATGGGCCATCCCAGCGCCCGGACAGGTAATGCAGACGGTTGGCTATCAGCTCTTTCCCCGTTCCACGTTCACCGATGATCAGCACCGGTTTATTGAGCGGCGCCAGGCGAGAGACCTGTTCCAGCACTTCGAGAAAGCTGTTTGCTTCGCCGAGTAAATTGTCTTTGTATCCGGGCATGATGAAATTAACCACTCCTTAGCGATATTCACCAGGGAAGAATAGTTCTTCACTGCGCAAAAAGCAATCAGGCTTAGTAAAATCAATAAGATAAAAACCTGGCATGATGTTTGTATTATCAGTACAGCAGGGCCTGGCCCGATAACAGAACTATGAGGATTAGATTATGGGTATTTTTTCTCGTTTTGCCGACATCGTGAACGCCAACATCAACTCACTGCTTGAGAAAGCGGAAGATCCGCAGAAGCTGGTACGTCTGATGATTCAGGAGATGGAAGACACGCTGGTTGAAGTGCGTTCAACCTCCGCCCGCGCGCTGGCGGAGAAAAAACAGCTTACGCGTCGCATTGAACAAGCTACCGCTCAGCTGAACGAATGGCAGGAAAAAGCGGAACTTGCGCTGCGCAAAGATAAAGAAGATCTGGCCCGTGCGGCGCTGATCGAAAAACAGAAGCTGGCCGATATGGTCGCGACGCTCGAGCATGAAGTGACGCTGGTGGACGACACGCTCACCCGTATGAAGAAAGAGATTGGTGAGCTTGAAAACAAACTGAGCGAAACCCGCGCGCGTCAGCAGGCGCTGACCCTGCGTCACCAGGCGGCAAGCTCCTCCCGCGACGTGCGTCGTCAGCTGGACAGCGGTAAGCTCGATGAAGCGATGGCGCGTTTTGAATCGTTTGAACGTCGTATCGACCACATGGAAGCGGAAGCCGAAAGCCACGGCATCGGCAAGCAGAAGTCGCTGGATCAACAGTTCGCCGATCTGAAGGCTGATGATGAAATCAGCGAGCAGCTGGCGGCACTGAAAGCCAAAATGAAGCAAGACAACCAATAATAATTCCTGCGGCACCTGAGCGTGCCGCATCATAAGACAAGGAGTACACATGAGCGCGCTTTTTCTGGCCATTCCCCTGACAATTTTCGTGCTGTTCGTTTTGCCGATTTGGCTATGGCTGCACTACAGCAACCGTTCTTCTCGGGGCGAACTCTCCCAGAGTGAACAACAGCGTCTGGTGCAGCTCTCCGACGAAGCGAACAAAATGCGCGAACGCATTCAGGCGCTGGAAGCCATCCTGGATGCTGAGCATCCAAACTGGAGGGACCGTTAATGTCTGGACTGAATCTGAACAAAAAGCTGTGGCGAATTCCACAGCAGGGCATGGTGCGCGGCGTTTGCGCCGGGCTGGCTCACTATCTTGATGTCCCGGTTAAACTTGTCCGCGTGGTCGCGGTGCTATCGATCTTCTTCGGCCTGGCGTTTATTACCCTGGTGGCATACATCGTCCTGTCGTTTGTTCTTGACCCGATGCCGGAAGGAGAACTGGCTGCGGAGGGAGCCCCGACCAGCAGCGATCTTCTCAATGCCGTTGATGAGCAACTCGCCGCCGGTGAGAAGCGGCTACGGGAAATGGAACGCTATGTCACGTCGGATACCTTTACGCTGAGAAGTCGCTTTCGTCAGCTTTAAGAGAGAGATGAGATGAAACAACACTGGCAACAGGCCGGTCAGAAGGTAAAACCCGGCCTGAAAATCGCAGGTAAACTGGTCCTGCTGACCGCGTTACGGTTCGGCCCGGCAGGTGTGGCAGGTTGGGCAATTAAATCCGTTGCCCGCAAGCCGGTCAGAATGGTGCTGGCCGTGGCGCTCGAACCGCTGTTGCAAAAGGTGGCAAAACGGCTTTCTCGCCGCTACTTATCCCAATAATTGCCGTTGGCGTTAGCCCTTTCCCTGACGGGGGAGGGACTGGCGACGGTTAACCGCATTTCCTCTTTTCCCCGTTCTTTCTTTGCGGCAGCTCACAATATTGCGCTGAGCTGCTTTGCAATCACCTTTTTCTCCTTTCTGGTCCGTTGACAGATATTTTTCATGGGAGTAGATTGCCACTCCGTGGGACCGCTACCATGGAAAGTGAAATGGATACAAAAATTAAAGAGATCATTAATTTTGTTTACGGAGAAACGTTTTCTGAAGCCCATCTTAATGTGCTGCTGGAAAATATTGAAAAGGCCGCTTCTGTTATTACGGAAAAACGTAAAACGGGTTGGGATGAAAAAGACGTTGTCCTGGTCACCTATGCCGATCAGTTTTCAGCGAAAGGGGAGAAGGCGCTGCCTGTTTTTACACGTTTTTATAACAGGTGGCTTTCTCATTCTTTTTCTCATGTCCATCTCTTGCCTTTTTATCCATGGTCTTCGGACGACGGGTTTTCTGTTATCGATTATCATGAGGTTGCACCGGAAACCGGAACGTGGCGAGACGTTGCCGAATTAAAAAAGTCAGCCAGTTTAATGTTTGATTTCGTCTGTAACCATATGTCAGCCAAAAGTAAATGGTTCGCTAATTACCTGAAGCAAATTCCTGGGTATAGCGATTTCTTTATTTCTGTCGATCCTGAAACAGATTTATCCGCGGTGACGCGTCCGCGTGCTTTACCGCTTCTTACGCCTTTCACGCTGCATGACGGTAGCGTGCGACACCTGTGGACCACCTTCAGCGAGGACCAGGTTGATCTCAATTTCGCCTCTCCGCAGGTGCTGATCGCGATGGTCGACGTGCTGCTGCATTACCTGATTGAAGGGGCGCGATACATTCGTCTGGATGCAGTGGGATTCATGTGGAAACTACCCGGAACAAACTGCATCCACCTTGAGCAAACCCACCAGCTCATCCAGCTTTTCCGCGCGATTACCGAGGCTGTCGCCCCGGGAACGGTGATTATCACCGAGACGAACGTTCCGCATAAAGATAACGTTGCTTACTTTGGTGACGGTGAAAATGAAGCGCAGATGGTTTATCAGTTCTCTTTGCCCCCGCTGGTGCTGCATGCGGTGCATTGTCAGAACGTCCGGACGCTGAGCCAGTGGGCGGCGTCGCTGACGTTGCCTTCCACCAAAACCACCTGGTTTAACTTCCTGGCCTCGCATGACGGGATTGGTCTGAATCCGTTACGCGGAATTTTACCCGAGTCGGAAATACTCTCGCTTGTGGAAAAACTTCAGGCTGAAGGGGCGTTGGTTAACTGGAAAAATAACCCGGATGGAACACGCAGTCCTTATGAAATTAATGTGACCTATCTGGATGCATTAAGTACGCGTAACAGTCCTGACAGCCAACGGATTGCCCGTTTTATTCTGGCGCATGCCGTCCTTTTAAGCTTCCCCGGCGTGCCTGCGGTTTATATCCAGAGCATTCTCGGTTCCCGTAATGATTATGCAGGTGTTGAGCGCCTGGGATATAACCGTGCGATTAATCGAGAGAAATACACGGCAGGGCAAATTGATAGCGAGCTTGAAGATAAAAATAGCCTGCGTTCTCAGGTCTATTGCTCGTTAAGCCAGTTAATCGCGCTGCGTCGGGCGGAGAAAGCATTTCACCCTGACAGTGAGGCTTATTTTAGCGCGTCAGGTGAACATGTTTTAAAAATCGTTCGCGTGGCGGGTTGTGGTGAAAAAATAACGGCGCTGTTTAATTTCAGTGACGGCATTCAAACGGTGGAATCCGATATTCAATCCGGAAAGGACTTGATCACCGGAAACGATATTACAGACAAAAAGCTGACCCTACATCCATGGCAGTTGTTGTGGATTAAAGAAAACTAAAAAGGACCTTAAAAATGAAAATGCCCAGAATCGTGCTGATTTCAGCACTGGTTTCGTGCGCCTTGTTATCAGGCTGCAAGGACGACAAAAATTCTGCTGTGACTATTGAGTTTATGCACTCGTCAGTCGAGCAGGAGCGTCAGGCGGTTATCACTAAGCTGATCGAAAAGTTCGAGAAAGAGAACCCCGGCATCACGGTGAAACAGGTGCCGGTCGAAGAGGATGCCTACAACACCAAGGTCATTACGCTCGCCAGAACGGGCGCGCTGCCAGAGGTGATTGAAGTCAGCCATGACTACGCGAAAGTCATGGACAAGGAACAGCTCCTGGATCGCAAAGCTATCGGCGAAGCCATTAAAGCGGTAGGCGAGGACACCTTCTATGACGGCATTTTGCGTGTTGTTCGTACGGAAGACGGTTCTGCCTGGACGGGGGTGCCAGTCAGCGCCTGGCTATCCGGCGTCTGGTATCACAAAGATGCGCTTGCGGCGGCGGGTATCCAGGAGCCGCATAACTGGGAACAGCTGCTGAAAGCCACTCAGAGGCTCAACGACCCGGCTAAAAAACATTACGGCATTGCGCTGCCCACCGCCGAAAGCGTGATGACGGAGCAGGCATTCTCCCAGTTTGCGCTTTCCGGCGGCGCGAACGTTTTTGATGCCAAAGGGAACGTCGACATCGATACCCCTGAAATGGCAAAAGCCCTGGCGTTTTATAAAGATCTGGCCGCGACCACCATGCCGGGTTCAAACGACGTCATGGAGATCAAAGATGCCTTCATGAACGGTTCTGCGCCGATGGCGGTGTACTCCACCTACATCCTTCCGGCGGTATTCCTGGACGGAAAACCTGCCAATCTGGGCTTCGTCGTCCCAACAGAAACCTCTTCTGCTGTTTACGGCATGGTCACGTCGCTGACGATTACCACCGGTCAAACTGAAGATGAGACTCAGGCGGCTGAGAAATTTGTGACCTGGATGGAGCAGGCTCAAAACGCAACCGACTGGGTCATGATGTCTCCCGGCGCGGCACTGCCGGTGAACAAGCTGGTGGTGGGCACCGATACCTGGAAAAACAACGATGTGATTAAAGCGTTTGGACAACTGCCTTACGAACTGATTGCGCAGTTCCCGAATGTGCAGGTGTTTGGCGCGGTGGGGGACAAAAACTTCACACGCATGGGCGATGTTACCGGGTCCGGCATCATCAGTTCCATGGTGCATAACGTCACGGTGGGGAAAAAAGATCTCAGCAACACGCTTAGTAACAGCCAGAAGCGTCTGACCGATCTGATTTCACAACGATAGGAGCGCTCTGCGGAAGGAAATTATGAAGACGTTGTTTTCTGGTCGTTCAGATATGCCTTTTGCCATGCTGCTGTTGGCCCCCAGCCTGATTTTGCTGGGGGGCCTGGTGGCCTGGCCAATGATTTCCAATATTGAAATCAGTTTCTTACGTCTGCCGCTTAACCCGCGCATTAGCGCTGTGTTTGTCGGGCTGGATAATTACATTCGCATTCTCAGTGATGCAGCATTCTGGCACTCGCTGTGGATGACGTTCTGGTACACCGCGCTGGTGGTGATCGGCAGCACGGGGTTGGGTCTGGCGGTTGCGATCTTCTTTAACCGTGAATTCCGTCTGCGGAAAACGGCACGTTCACTGGTGATTTTGTCCTACGTTACCCCGTCCATTTCGCTGGTGTTTGCATGGAAATACATGTTCAACAACGGCTACGGCATTGTGAACTATCTGGGCGTTGACCTGCTGCATCTGTATGACCAGGCACCCCTGTGGTTCGACAATCCTGGCAGCAGCTTTGTGCTGGTGGTGCTGTTCGCCATCTGGCGCTACTTCCCGTACGCGTTCATTTCGTTCCTCGCGATTTTGCAGACCATTGATAAGTCGCTGTATGAAGCGGCGGAAATGGACGGCGCGAATGCCTGGCAGCGTTTTCGAATCGTTACGCTGCCCGCGATTATGCCGGTGCTGGCAACGGTAGTGACGCTCCGCACTATCTGGATGTTCTACATGTTTGCGGATGTCTATCTGTTGACGACCAAGGTCGATATTTTGGGCGTCTACCTCTACAAAACGGCATTCGCTTTCAACGATTTGGGTAAGGCTGCGGCGATCTCCGTCGTGCTGTTCGTGATCATCTTCGCGGTGATTTTGCTGACCAGAAAAAGGGTAAACCTCAATGGCAACAAATAAACGCGTACTGAGCCGTATTGGTTTTTATCTCGGTCTGGCGGTATTCCTGGTCATCACGCTATTCCCGTTCTTCGTGATGCTGATGACGTCATTCAAGAGCGCGAAAGAGGCTATATCGCTTAACCCGACCATTTTGCCGCAGGCGTGGACGCTGCAGCATTACGTCGACATCTTTAACCCACTGATTTTCCCGTTTGTGGACTATTTCAAAAACAGCATGGTGGTGTCGCTGATCTCCTCGGTGATTGCCGTGTTTCTCGGCACGCTGGGGGCTTACGCCTTGTCCAAACTGCGTTTTAAAGGCCGCACGACGATCAACGCGAGTTTTTACACCGTCTACATGTTCTCCGGAATATTGCTGGTGGTGCCGCTGTTCAAAATCATCACTGCCCTTGGGATCTACGACACCGAGCTGGCGCTGATTATCACCATGGTGACCCAAACTTTACCGACAGCGGTGTTCATGCTGCGCAGCTATTTCGACACCATCCCGGACGAAATCGAAGAAGCCGCGATGATGGACGGCCTTAACCGCCTGCAAATCATCTTCCGCATCACCGTGCCGCTGGCGATTTCCGGGCTCGTATCGGTGTTTGTCTACTGCTTCATGGTGGCGTGGAACGACTATCTGTTTGCGTCCATTTTCCTGTCCAGCGCCAGCAATTTCACCTTGCCGGTCGGGCTGAACACGCTCTTTAGCACACCAGATTATATCTGGGGTCGCATGATGGCGGCATCGCTGGTGACGGCGCTTCCGGTGGTCATCATGTACGCCCTGTCTGAACGTTTTATTAAAAGTGGTTTGACCGCCGGTGGCGTGAAGGGCTGAGGCGGCCAATTTTAACAAGGAGTCAGTCATGAAAAAATTAGTAGCGACAGCGCCACGCGTGGCGGCGCTGGTGGAATATGAAGATCGTGCTGTGGGAGCACATGAAGTGAAAATTCGTGCACGCTTTGGCGCGCCAAAGCACGGCACTGAAGTCGTGGACTTCCGCGCGGCAAGCCCGTTTATTGACGAAGAGTTCAACGCGGAGTGGCAGATGTTCACGCCGCGTGAAGAAGGGGCGGCCCGCGGGATCGAATTCGGTAAGTTCCAGCTGGGCAACATGATTGTTGGCGAGATTATCGAATGCGGTGATGACGTCACTGAATATCAGATCGGCGACAGCGTCTGCTGCTACGGCCCGCTGCAGGAAACGGTGATCGTTAACGCGGTGAACAACTACAAGCTGCGCAAAATGCCGCAGGTTGCGTCCTGGAAAAACGCCGTTTGCTACGATCCGGCGCAGTTCGCCATGAGCGGCGTGCGTGATGCCAACGTCCGCGTGGGCGACTTTGTGGTCGTGGTCGGTCTGGGAGCCATTGGGCAGATTGCGATTCAGCTGGCGAAAAAAGCCGGTGCGTCAGTGGTTATCGGCGTTGATCCAATCGAACACCGCTGTGAGATCGCCCGTCGTCATGGGGCAGACCACTGTCTGAACCCCATAGGCACTGATGTCGGTCTGGAAATCAAAAAGCTGACCGGGAAGCAGGGCGCGGACGCGATCATCGAAACCAGCGGCTTTGCAGATGCGCTGCAGTCCGCGCTGCGCGGACTTGCCTACGGCGGCACCATCTCCTATGTAGCTTTCGCAAAACCGTTCGCGGAAGGCTTTAACCTCGGCCGCGAAGCGCATTTCAATAACGCGAAGATTGTCTTCTCCCGCGCCTGCAGCGAACCCAACCCGGACTACCCGCGCTGGAGCCGCAAGCGTATTGAAGAGACCTGCTGGGAATTGCTGATGAACGGTTATCTGAATTGTGAAGATCTGATCGACCCGGTCGTGACCTTCGACACCACCCCGGAAAGCTATATGAAGTATGTCGATCAGCACCCGGAACTCAGTATCAAAATGGGCGTCACTTTTTAAGCTAAGGACAGCAAATCATGAAGATCGCAACACAAAACCAGGCCTTTTTCCCGACCAGCATCATGGAGAAATTCGAGTACATCAAAGCAATGGGTTTTGATGGCTACGAAATTGACGGCCGCCTGCTGGTGGAAAACCTCGATGAAGTGAAAGCGGCCATCAAAGCTACCGGTCTGCCGGTGACGACAGCATGTGGCGGATACGATGGCTGGATCGGTGATTTCATCGAAGAACGCCGTCTGAACGGGTTACAGCAGATCGAACGCATTCTGGAAGCGCTGGCGGAAGTCGGCGGAAAGGGCATTATCGTGCCTGCTGCCTGGGGGATGTTTACCTTCCGTCTGCCACCAATGACCTCTCCACGCAGCCTGGACGGTGACCGCAAAGCCGTAAGCGCCTCCCTGCGCTGGCTGGATGAGGTGGCGGCGCGCACCGGAACAACCGTCTACCTGGAGCCGCTGAACCGTTATCAGGATCACATGATCAACACCCTGGCTGACGCGCGTCGCTATATCGAAGAGAACGGTCTGAAGCACGTGCAGATCATCGGCGATTTCTATCATATGAACATCGAAGAAGACTCGCTGACGGATGCGCTGCATCAGCACCGCGATCTGCTGGGCCATGTACACATTGCAGATAACCACCGCTACCAGCCGGGCAGCGGCAGCCTCGATTTTGCCAGCCTGTTCGATCAGCTGCGTGCCGATAACTACCAGGGTTACGTGGTGTATGAGTGCCGTGTTCGCGCCGAGGATCCGGCTCAGGCATACCGGGATTCGCTCACTTACTTGCGTGAATGCTAAGGATGACGAGCGTGATGAGTGCTTCTACACCTTCGCCTCTGCGCGTTGCCATCATTGGCGCCGGGCAGGTCGCGGATAAAGTGCATGCCTCGTATTACGCCACGCGCAGTGATGTTCAGATGGTGGCTGTCATGGACAGCCATCCTGAACAGGCTCTGGCGTTTGCGGAACGTCATGGTATTTCCTCGGTATGGCAGGATGCGCGAGACATGCTCGAGGCGGTTAAGCCGGATGTGGTGAGCGTCTGTTCGCCTAACCGGTTCCATTTCGAGCACGTCATGGCAGCGCTGGAAGCTGGCTGCCACGTGATGTGTGAAAAACCACCTGCTATGACGCCGCAGGAGGCCGATCGGATGCGCATGGCCGCGCGCAAGGCGGGAAAAGTGCTGGCGTATGATTTTCACCATCGCTTTGCTCTCGATACGCAACTGCTGCGTGAGGCTGTGATGAAGGGGGCGCTGGGAGAAATTTATTACACCACTGCGCAGGCGCTACGCCGCTGCGGGGTTCCCGGCTGGGGCGTCTTTACCAACAAAACGCTACAGGGCGGTGGGCCGTTGATTGATATCGGCATCCATATGCTCGATGCCGCTATGTACGTGCTGGGGTTCCCGGCGGTAAAAAAGGTGACGGCACACAGCTTCCAGAGGCTGGGAAACCGTAAAAGCAGCGGCCAGTTTGGCGCGTGGGATCCCACGCAGTTTACCGTTGAAGATGCCCTGTTTGGCACCATTGAATTTTGCAACGGCGGCATTCTGCGTCTGGACACGTCGTTTGCGCTCAATATCCGTGAACAATCCATCATGAACGTCGCATTTTGCGGTGAAAAGGCGGGCGCCATGCTGTTCCCGGCGCACATCTACAACGACGAAGCCGGGACTTTAGTCACCCTCACGCAGCGTGAAGAGGCTGACGATCGGCGTCATATGCGCAGTATGGATGCCTTTGTGCGGCATGTGCAGGGAGAGCCCGTCATGATCGCTGATGCAGAGCAGGGGCTGGTTATCCAGCAGCTCGTCGCCGCGCTGTATGAATCTGCAGAAACAGGGGAAAGCGTGACGTTATGCTAAACGTGTCTGTATTAACCGACCCGGGCTTTTGTCCACACAGCCTGAATAAATACGCCTCCATCATGGCCTGCGGTAATGGCTACATGGGGATCCGCGCTACGCACGAAGAAGATTACACCCAGCAAACCAGAGGCATGTATCTTGCGGGTCTCTATCATCGTGCTGGTCGCAACGAGACCACTGAGCTGGTCAATCTGCCGGATATCATCGGTATTGATGTTGAGCTGGATGGCATCAATTTCACGCTCCTGTCAGGCGAAATCCTCGAGTGGCAGCGCGAGCTGGCGTTTGCCAATGGCGAACTTCGTCGCAGCGTCGTCTGGCGCTCGTCTGACGGGAAACGCTATCGTCTGGAGAGCCGTCGTTTTGTGTCGCTGGTCCAGTTGCCCTTAGTGGCCATGCAGCTTTCCATCACGCCGCTCGATGCCGTCGCGCACGCCGTGCTGCAAACCGGCATTGACGCAACGCAAACGAACAGCGGCAGACAGCATCTTGATGAAGTGTCGGTCAGAGTGTTCGATCAGGAATACATGCAGGGCGTATATGAAACGCAGGACCGCACGTCTGAGATTGCTGTTTCAGCGTATTGTCAGCTCTCAGCGAAGAGCGACAGCTGTTTCACCGCCAAAAATCGTCGTCTCAGCGCCCATCATTCGCTGACGATTGCGAAGGGTGACACTGTCACGCTTGAAAAAATCGTCTGGGTTGCACATCGCAGTGATAAGGCACTGTCGCAGGCCTCTTTCGCTCGCAACGCGCTGGCCGATCTCAAAGTCTGTGCGGCAAGAGGCTACGACGCCTTGCTTGAGAGTTCGGCGTGTGCCTGGCAAGAGGTCTGGCGTAACGCTCGGGTGGAGGTTGACTCTACGGAACATCAGGATCAGATGGCGCTGGATTACGCCGTCTGGCATTTGACGGCCATGACGCCAGCCCATGATGAGCGAAGCAGTATCGCCGCCAAAGGGCTGACTGGAGAGGGGTATAAAGGCCACGTCTTTTGGGATACCGAAATTTTCCTGCTGCCTTTCCATCTCTTCACGCGTCCCCAGACCGCCCGTAGCCTGCTGCGCTATCGTTGGCTCAACCTGGCCGGGGCGCGGGAAAAAGCCCGTCGCAACGGCTGGCCCGGCGCGTTGTTTCCATGGGAAAGCGCCGCCAGCGGGCTGGAAGAGACGCCGGAGTTCGCGGCTATCAACATCCGAACCGGCACGCGTCAGAAGGTGGCCTCCGCGCTGGCGGAACACCACATCGTGGCGGACATCGCCTGGGCCGTCGTCGCTTACTGGCAGGCGACGCACGATGAGACCTTTATGCGGAATGAAGGTCTGACGCTCTTGATGGAAACCGCTGCGTTCTGGATGGGCCGCGCGACGGAAATTAATGGTCGTCTCGAAATCCATGACGTTATCGGACCTGACGAATACACCGAGCATGTGAACAACAACGCTTATACCAACTATCTGGCCTGGCACAACGTCGCCTGCGCTCGCCAGTTTATGACGATGTTTGGGCGCGAGGATGAAGGTTTTACGCAGAAAGCGACACGGTTCCTGACGCGCTTATGGCTGCCGGAGGCCAATTCAGACGGTGTGCTCCCGCAGGATGATACCTTTATGGCAAAACCTGCCATCGATCTGAGCCGCTACAAAGCCAAAGCGGGTAAGCAGACCATTCTGCTCGATTATTCCCGCGCGGAAGTCAACGACATGCAGATCCTTAAGCAGGCCGATGTGGTGATGCTTACCTACCTGTTGCCGGAGCGGTTTACCCCGCAGCAGTGCGCCGCCAATCTGGCGTTCTACGAGCCCCGCACGATCCATGATTCTTCGCTGAGCAAGGCCATTCACGGCATTGTGACTGCCCGCTGTGGTGACGTCGAAGGTGCCTACGCCTTCTGGCGCGATGGCGTCGCAATTGATCTTGGGGACGACCCGCACAGCTGCGATGACGGAATTCACGCCGCTGCGACCGGCGCTATCTGGTCCGGCGTCATTCAGGGCTTTGCCGGTGTGCAGATTGTAGAAGGGGAGCTGCATCTTGCGCCGAAACTGCCAGCTCACTGGCAAAAACTCACATTCCCTCTGCGCTGGCGGAACGCAACGCTGCACTTCACCTATGAAAATGAGGTGTTAACCATAGAAGCTGCAGTACCTGCCACGCTGACGCTGTGGGGCAAAACGCTACATGTATCGGGGCGGAAAATTTGCGCTTATAAGGATTTTCTTGCATCTGAAAATGGGACCGCTACCACGGAGAGGCGCCATGATGCTTAAGGCTGTTGTATTCGATCTGGACGGTGTGATCGCCGATACCGCACACCTCCATTTTCTGGCCTGGCGTGCAGTGGCGGATGAAATCGGCATCACCTTCGACGAAGCGTTTAACGAACAGCTGAAGGGCATTAGCCGCATGGATTCCCTTCAGCGCATCCTGAAGCATGGCGGGAAAGAGGGGACGTTTAGCGATGAGCAGTGCCTCGCGCTGGCGACGAAGAAAAACGCGCTCTATGTCCAGTCTCTGGCGTCGCTGACGGAGGATTCACTGCTTCCCGGTATTCGCGACGTGCTGGCGGATATCCGTGCGGCGAAGGTCAAAATTGGGCTCGCCTCCGTTTCCTTGAATGCCCCGGGGATCCTGCACGCGCTTGGCATTGATCAGGCCTTCGATTTTTGCGCCGATGCTTCCCGTATTCGCCGCTCAAAACCAGACCCGGAGATCTTCCTCGCCGCCTGTGCAGGCCTGAATGTGCGTCCTGACGCGGCTATAGGTATCGAAGATGCACCTGCAGGCGTTGAGGCGATCAACGCGGCGGGATTGCTATCCGTTGGGATTGGAGCTGGCCTGAACCATGCGGGATTACAACTTCATTCAACGCGGGAACTGACCTGGAAATGCCTGACCGAGTTTTGGGCATCCCGGACGTATTGCTAAGGAATTAACAATGGCTCAACTGTCCCTGAAACACATTCAGAAAATCTATGATAACCAGGTCCACGTGGTTAAGGATTTCAGTCTCGAAATCGAAGACAAGGAGTTCATCGTCTTCGTTGGGCCTTCGGGCTGCGGTAAATCCACCACGCTGCGAATGATTGCCGGTCTGGAGGAGATCAGCGCCGGTGAACTGATTATTGACGGGGTATGCATGAATGACGTGCCCGCCAAGTCTCGCGATATTGCGATGGTCTTCCAGAACTATGCGCTTTATCCGCATATGACGGTCTACGACAACATGGCGTTTGGCCTGAAGATGCAAAAAATTGCGCCTGCGGTTATCGAAGACCGCGTTAACTGGGCGGCACAGATCCTCGGATTACGCGAGTACCTCAAGCGCAAACCCGGCGCGCTGTCCGGCGGCCAGCGTCAGCGCGTGGCGTTGGGCAGGGCGATCGTGCGCGAGGCGGGCGTGTTCCTGATGGATGAACCGCTCTCTAACCTCGATGCCAAGCTTCGCGTGCAGATGCGGGCTGAAATCAGCAAGCTGCACCAGAAGCTCAACACCACCATGATTTACGTGACCCACGATCAGACGGAAGCCATGACCATGGCGACCCGCATCGTGATCTTAAAAGACGGCATTATTCAGCAGGTCGGTGCACCGAAGCAGGTGTACAACGAACCTGCAAACATGTTTGTTGCAGGATTTATTGGATCGCCAGCCATGAACTTTATTCGCGGCGCTATCGACGATCGCTATTTTGTTACGGAAACGCTGCGTCTTGCGATCCCGGAGGACAAGCTCGCTTCACTGAATGCCGCAGGGTATCAGCGCAAAGCCGTGGTCTTTGGGATCCGCCCGGAAGATATTCTCACGCTGCAGAGTCGAGGTGAGAATATCGCGGCGAAAGTCAGCGTAGCCGAACTGACCGGAGCGGAGTTCATGCTTTACGCCACCGTTGGCGGCCATGAGCTGGTTGTGCGCGCTGGCGCGGCGAATGATTATGCCTCTGGGGATAATATCGACATCCAGTTCGATATGAACAAGTGCCATTTCTTCGACGCTGAAACCGAAGCGGCTATTAGATAAGAAAGGTGTTCGCCGGAAATGCAAATTTCCGGTTTTTTTGTTTGTTACTTATAAAGGGAAAATTAAATGAGTACTCTACTAAGAAGTGCTGCGCTCGTGCTGTGCGCAGGGGTTAGCTGTGCACAAGCATCAGAAACAGCAAAACAGTGGGAATTTAATATCGGCGCGATGTATGAAATCGAAAACGTTGAGGGGCAGGGCGACGATAAAGATGGATTATATGAACCTTCCGTGTGGTTCAATGCAACCTGGGATGCGTGGACTATTTCGCTGGCGATGTATCAGGAGGGGCCGGTTGATTACAGCAGTATGACCCGTGGAACCTATTTCGACCGTCCTGAATTTGAATTACGCTATCGCTTTATTGGAACCGATGATTTTACTTTCGGTCTGACCGGTGGTTTCCGTAATTATGGCTACCACTTTAAAGATGAGCACGGAGCCAAAGACGGCAGCGCGAATATGCAGCGCTACAAAGTTCAACCTGACTGGGATATTAAATTAACCGATGACTGGCGCTTTGGCGGCTGGTTTGCCATGTATCAGTTTGCCAACGATCTGGAGAAAACCGGTTATTCTGATAGCCGCGTTGAAACCGAAACGGGCTTTACCTGGACCATTAACGAAACCTTTGCGGCTAAAGTGAATTACTATTTAGAGCGCGGTTTCAATATGAACGGTTCGCGTAATAACGGCGAATTCTCCACCCAGGAAATTCGCGCCTACCTGCCTATTTCATTGGGCCAGACGACCTTAACGCCTTATACCCGACTGGGGCTCGATCGCTGGTCGAACTGGGACTGGCAGGACGATCCTGAGCGTGAAGGACATGATTTCAACCGCCTGGGTATGCAGTATGCCTATGACTTCAACAACGGTTTATCCATGACGCTTGAATACGCCTATGAATGGGAAAACCATGACGAGGGTAAAAACGACCGCTTCCACTATGCGGGCGTTGGGGTAAATTACGCGTTCTGACCGAGAGCACGCCAGGGGCGCTAAGCCCCTGGTTTTAGCGCAGCGAGGCCGCCAGTAAAAAGTGGGTATCAACGAGAACTTTTTGCGGTGCGGGCTGACCCGCAATACGCCTGAAAAGAAGATCGCAGCTCTCTTCGCCCAGTTTTCGGGTCGGGATATCGAAGCCGCCAGGTGCGGGCGTTAAAATGAGAGACAGCATCGGGTCACTGTATCCGGCGATGACCACCTGCTCCGGGATCATCAGATTCAACTCATCCGCCGCGCGATAGAGGCTAAGTAACTTCATGCTGTCGGTAGCGAATACTGCATCAGGCGGCATGGGTGAAGACAACAATTCCAGCGCCGCCGTAAGCGCACTCTCATGGGTATAACCGCCATCCCTGATCCAGTCCGGGTTGAGGGCAATATGGTACTTTTCCAGACTGGCTTTATAGCCCGCAAGACGATCGATCGAAACATGATAATCAAGCGGGGCATGCAGACAGGCAATTTTACGGCGTCCGTTTTTAATAAAGGTTTCGGTCAGCGTGGCGCTGTCATGGAAATTATCCGTGTCGACGGAATAAATATTCTGAAACTCACCTTCGACTTTGCCGATAACTACTACCGGTACGCCATACGCATCCAGCGTGGTGAAAAAGGATTCATTTGCCGGTGAGCTCAGCATAATGATCCCTTTGATCATCTTCTGTTTTATTTTATTCACGCATTTCAGCAGATCGTCTTCGCTGCTTTTTGACGTTTGTAAAATAACGTCAAATCCTTCTTCTTCCGCTTTTGCCGTAATGGCATGCAGGACATCTGAGAAAAAAGGATTTCCGGCAGTGGTTTTGGTTGAACGGGTCGAAATAACCATAATGGCATCGAAGCCTGAAGAGGTCAGGGCGCGGGCCAGTTTGTTGGGCTGATAATTTAATTCGTCAATCGCCTTCAGCACTTTTTCACGCGCTTCGGGAGAAATATTCGTTTGTTTATTCAGAACGCGGGAAACGGTTGATTTCGATACGCCCGCAACCCGTGCGATATCATAGATGGTGGGTGACATACACCTTACTCACTCCGGACTGACAGCAATGTCGTTCATCTTACTGGAGAGAAAACGGCAATAGCAATAAATAAGAATTGATAATCAACGATCTGCCCCCATTTATTGTATTCTGAAGCCATGCATTCAAGGCTTCCAGGCAACGAAGGACGGCGATGAAGCGACTTAAAAACGAAATCAATTCACTGGTGAACCGTGGCGTTGACCGCCATCTGCGTCTGGCCGTGACGGGGCTTAGCCGCAGCGGTAAGACGGCGTTTATCACCGCTATGGTAAACCAGCTCCTGAACCTGCACGCCGGCGCGCGTCTGCCGCTGCTCAGCGCGGTGCGGGAAGAACGCCTGCTGGGCGTGAAGCGCGTCCCTCAGCGTGATTTTGGTATTCCACGCTTTACCTATGACGAAGGGCTGGCGCAGCTCTACGGCGATCCGCCCACGTGGCCGACGCCGACGCGAGGGGTGAGTGAGATTCGCCTCGCGCTGCGCTTTCGCTCGAATGAATCCCTGATGCGCCACTTCAAGGATACTTCTACGCTGTACCTTGAAATCGTCGATTACCCCGGTGAATGGTTGCTCGACCTGCCGATGCTGGCGCAGGACTACCTCAGCTGGTCCCGCCAGATGACGGGGTTGTTGCAGGGGCAGCGCGCCGGGTGGTCGGCCAAATGGCGACAGCTGTGCGAAGGCCTGGATCCGCTTGCACCGGCCGATGAAAACCGTCTGGCGGCCATTGCCGAAGCCTGGACGGCGTATTTGCATCAGTGCAAGCAGGAAGGGTTGCACTTCATTCAGCCGGGTCGCTTTGTCCTGCCGGGTGATTTAGCGGGCGCGCCTGCGCTTCAGTTCTTCCCCTGGCCAGACGTGGACGGGGTGGGCGAGTCGAAGCTGGCGCAGGCCGACAGGCACACTAACGCCGGGATGCTGCGCGAGCGTTACAATTACTACTGTGAAAAAGTGGTTAAGGGATTCTATAAAAACCACTTTTTGCGATTTGACCGTCAGATTGTGCTGGTGGATTGTCTGCAGCCGCTCAACAGCGGGCCGCAGGCCTTCAACGATATGCGCCTTGCCCTGACGCAGCTGATGCAAAGTTTCCACTACGGGCAGAGGACGCTGTTTCGCCGTCTGTTCTCTCCGGTGATCGACAAACTGCTTTTTGCGGCCACAAAGGCCGATCACGTCACGGTCGATCAGCATGCCAATATGGTATCGCTGCTGCAGCAGCTGGTGCAGGACGCCTGGCAAAACGCCGCCTTCGAAGGGATCGGCATGGATTGCCTTGGGCTTGCGTCCGTGCAGGCAACGCAAAGCGGGCTGATCGATCTTAACGGCGAGAAAATACCGGCATTACGCGGGAACCGGCTCAGCGACGGTGAACCGCTTACCGTCTATCCGGGGGAAGTGCCTGCGCGGCTGCCGGGTCAGGCCTTCTGGCAGAACCAGGGCTTCCAGTTTGAAGCCTTCCGCCCTCAGGCAATGAGCGTCGATCGGCCATTACCACACATCCGTCTGGATGCGGCGCTGGAGTTTTTGATTGGAGATAAATTGCGATGACGGAACCGTTAAAACCGCGCATAGACTTTACCGGAACGCTTGAGCAGGATCCTCAGGAGGCGTTTAAAACCGCACAGACCTTCAGCGGCACGCAGGCTGATAACTTTGCCCCGGCCCTGACCGAGGAGCCCGGCGTTGAGGAAGGTCCGGCAGAGGCGGTTGTGGAAGCCGCCCTGCGTCCAAAGCGCAGCCTGTGGCGCAGGATGGTCACCGCCGGGCTGGCGCTGTTTGGCGTAAGCGTGGTTGGTCAAGGCGTGCAGTGGACGATGAATGCCTGGCAAACTCAGGACTGGGTCGCGCTGGGCGGATGTGCCGCAGGCGCGCTGATTGTGGGGGCGGGTATCGGGTCGGTTGCCACCGAGTGGCGGCGGCTCTGGCGTTTGCGCCAGCGCGCGCACGAGCGTGATGAAGCGCGGGATCTGCTCCATAGTCACGGTACCGGCAAAGGCCGCGCGTTCTGTGAAAAGCTGGCCAGCCAGGCCGGAATCGATCAGTCGCATCCGGCGCTTCAGCGCTGGTATGCCGCCATCCATGAAACCCAGAATGACCGGGAAGTAGTGACGCTTTATTCCCATATGGTTCAGCCGGTGCTGGATGCCCAGGCGCGGCGCGAGATTAGCCGCTCTGCGGCGGAATCCACCCTGATGATTGCCGTCAGCCCGCTGGCGCTGGTCGATATGGCCTTTATCGCCTGGCGTAACCTGCGCCTGATCAACCGTATCGCGAACCTTTACGGCATAGAGCTGGGTTATTACAGTCGGCTCAGATTGTTCAAACTGGTCCTGCTCAATATCGCGTTTGCCGGTGCGAGTGAGCTGGTGCGCGAAGTGGGCATGGACTGGATGTCGCAGGATCTGGCGGCGCGTCTTTCTGCTCGTGCCGCTCAGGGTATCGGTGCGGGATTATTAACCGCGCGTTTGGGGATTAAAGCGATGGAGGTCTGCCGTCCGCTGCCGTGGATTGACGGCGATAAGCCCCGTCTGGGGGATTTCAGGCGCGAGCTAATCGGCCAGCTCAAAGAGACGCTCAATAAAAAACCGGCTCCGTGAGGTTTTGTTCACTTATCGTGCTGGCTGTCAATATTTGTTGACAGCCATCTTCCCGATCACCGTGTTCTGACATATCATTTTACTGTTATTGGCTTAAAACGGTGAATTTCCCATGCGTCTTGAAGTCTTCTGTGAAGACCGTCTCGGTCTGACCCGCGAATTACTCGATCTTCTTGTTTTACGTAGCATTGATTTACGTGGCATTGAGATCGATCCTGTCGGGCGAATTTACCTCAATTTTGCCGAAATTGAATTTAACACCTTCAGCAGCCTGATGGCGGAAATCCGCCGTATCGCTGGCGTTACGGATGTACGCACCATTCCCTGGATGCCCTCTGAGCGTGAGCACCTGGCCCTGAGCGCGCTGCTGGAGGCCATGCCGGAGCCGTTCCTCTCCCTGGATTTGAAAAGCAAAGTTGAGCGCGTTAACCACGCGAGCTGCCAGCTTTTCGCGCAGAGCCAGGAGAAGCTCAGCAATCATAACGCCGCGCAGCTGATCCCCGGTTTTAACTTCCAGCGCTGGCTGGACAGCAATCCGCAGAACACGCTTAGCGAGCATGTGGTGATTAACGGGCAGAATTTCCTGATGGAGATCACGCCGGTCTATCTGAAAGGGGAAGGGAATACCCGCGTGTTGACCGGGGCGGTGATCATGCTGCGCTCGACGTTACGCATGGGTCGCCAGCTGCAAAACCTCTCCAGTCAGGATGTCGGCGCGTTCAGCCAGATTATTGCCGTCAGCCCGAAAATGCGCCATGTGGTTGATCAGGCGCGCAAGCTCGCAAGCCTGACCGCACCGCTGCTGATTACCGGGGATACCGGCACCGGGAAAGACCTGCTGGCTCACGCGGTGCATCTGGCGAGCCCGCGTGCGGCTAAGCCTTATCTGGCACTTAACTGCGCCTCTATTCCGGAAGATGCCGTTGAAAGCGAGCTGTTTGGCCACGCGCCGGAAGGCAAGAAAGGGTTCTTCGAGCAGGCTAACGGCGGCTCCGTGCTGCTGGACGAAATCGGCGAAATGTCGCCGCGTATGCAGGCTAAGCTGCTGCGTTTCCTGAATGACGGAACCTTCCGCCGCGTCGGTGAGGATCACGAAGTGCATGTGGACGTGCGCGTCATTTGCGCCACCCAGAAAAACCTGGTTGAGCTGGTGCAAAAAGGGATCTTCCGCGAGGATCTCTATTACCGCCTCAACGTCCTGACGCTGAATATTCCACCGCTGCGCGATTGTCCGCAGGACATCATGCCGCTAACGGAGCTGTTCGTCGCCCGCTTTGCCGACGAGCAGGGGGTGCCGCGTCCGAAGCTGTCTGCCGATCTCGGCACGGTGCTTATGCGCTACGGCTGGCCGGGCAACATTCGCCAGCTTAAAAACGCCGTTTATCGCGCGCTGACCCAGCTGGAAGGTTATGAACTGCGTCCGCAGGATATTCTGTTGCCTGATTACGACGCGGGGACGGTATCGGTCGGCGAAGAGGCGATGGAAGGTTCGCTGGACGATATCACCAGCCGTTTTGAGCGCTCAGTGCTGACGCAGCTGTACCGCAGCTATCCCAGCACCCGCAAGCTGGCAAAACGCCTTGGCGTCTCGCACACCGCGATCGCCAACAAGCTGCGCGAGTACGGTTTGAATCATAAGAAAGGCGACGAATAACAAAAAAGCCTCTGTAAAGAGGCTTTTTGCTTTATGGTTATTCCTTCGCCATGGGCGTGTTAACGATTTCTGTTTTTGTCTCTCCCTGAATCGACGCAATCCTGTTTTCGACCTCTTTCACCTGCTGCGGGCTGTGTAGCAGGGTATAGGTCAGGTCAAACTGCGCGCTGGCACCGGGCTGCAGCTGCTTAACCCGCTTCTGCTCGCGTTCAATCGTAACGGGGTAGGCGTAGCTGGTGCCCGGCTCAATGCCCGTGACGTAGCCCTGCTTCAGCGTGTCGGTGTTCTTCCACAAGGTCAGCACGGGCAGCTGGCGGGTATCAAACTGGATTGACGCGCCTTTATCTCCGGCTTTATTGACCACCGCCGCAAGCGTTTCGTGGTTATTGTCCGCGAGCGGTTTAATGTTAAAGACCATCTCATCAAAGCCTTTTGTCGGCCCGGCATAGGTTTGCCAGTCGTTAACCCCCGCTTTGGCGTAGTCATTGAATGGGCTCACGCTCGCCGCCGGCGCAAGGAAACGCGCGCCTTCTTCAAGGATCGGCGTGCCGAAGTTGCTGTGATAGATGATTTGGTAATCATGAGGGTAATCCGCATGGTTGGTCAGCACATCATGCAGGCTGAACTGGTTGGTTCCGGGAACGTAGCGCAGTTCGGTCATGGTTTGCAGATCCGCTTTTTTAAACGTGCTCTCTTTGATCAAACCGCGAACGCGGATCTCATGCGGGGCGGCATCCGCGATTTCAACCTCGACCTGCGAAACAGGGGTATTACCGGCCCTGCCGTGCAGGGTGTAAATTTGCCCGTCAGCGGTGACCGGATGTCCTGTCCACTCATAGCCACAGCGCACCATCATCTCGTTGAAACCATCCAGCCAGCCGAGACCGTTGCGGCTTTCAAGGTTGATGTAGGCCGGATTAACAACCTCTTTAACGGGCGAATTCCACCCCAGTCGGGTACCAAAGCCTTCAACATGGAGAAGGTTCATCCCGCGGGTCGGGCTCAGGGTAATCGTCAGGCCATCTTTGCTGCTAATTATGATGACTTTGCTGCCTTCCTGTTTACCACCGTGTAAGACTTTTTGCTCAATGCTGAACGTCCGATCTTTAACTTTCAGCTCATCACTGGAAATCTTCCAGTTTCCTTTCTCTACGCTGCTTTCAGCGCTTGTCAGCACCCAGGTTTTAGCCGCTGCATGGCCAGAAATCAGTACCGCAAGGAGCGTAAAAGCGAATTTAATCTTCATATATTATCCTTTTTGCTGAAACGATTATTTTCTTTCGTAAGCAAATCTAATGTTTAGACAAAAAGGGAAATGTGATGTGCTTCACTGGGGATGAAAATAGGGGAATTTAACGATTATTATGCGTTATTGATCACGCTCATGTTACATATTGTCTAAGTTATTGCATGATTAATGTGATTTGTGTGCATTTGTGCTTTAACGATTCAGCTTTGGCGCAATAAAAAACCCCGCCGCGGCGAGGTTGAGAATAAGTTGTATAGAATGCTAAGTACTTATTATGCTTTCAGCACGTCCAGCGCGGCAGTGTAATCCGGCTCGGTGGTGATTTCGTTAACCAGTTCGCTGAAGACAACGGTGTCGTTTTCATCCAGAACCAGTACGGCACGTGCTGCCAGACCTTTCAGTGGGCCTTCCGCGATGCTGACGCCGTATTTCTCGAGGAAATCTGCGCTGCGCAGGGTGGAGAGGGTAATAACGTTGCTCAGGCCTTCGGCACCGCAGAAACGGGACTGGGCAAACGGCAGGTCAGCGGAAATGCACAGCACAACGGTGTTGTCCATTTCAGTCGCCAGCTGGTTGAATTTACGCACGGACGCGGCACAAACGCCGGTATCAATGCTTGGGAAAATGTTCAGTACTTTGCGTTTACCCGCAAACTGAGCCAGTGTGACGTCAGACAGATCTTTAGCCACCAGAGTAAAAGCCTGCGCTTTGCTGCCAGCCTGCGGAATGGAACCTGCAACAGCAACCGGGTTGCCCTGGAAATGAACGAGTTGTGACATAGATATCTTCCTGTTTACATATAGTTAACGTCGGGGCTAGTGTATGCCATCAGCGGATAACACGGCAAACCAAATTTTTCGCCTTTCCGGGCTGCAAGGAGTCAGTGATGAGAAGCGTTAAGGTCTATGAAGAAGCCTGGCCATTGCATACCCCGTTTGTGATCTCCCGCGGCAGCCGAAGTGAAGCCAGCGTGGTCGTAGTCGAAATCGAAGAAGAGGGGTTTAAAGGCGTTGGGGAATGTACGCCATACCCGCGCTATGGAGAAAGCCCTGCGTCGGTGATGGCGCATATCATGACCCTGGTGCCAGAGCTGCAAAAAGGGCTCACGCGCGAGGCGTTACAGCAGCGTTTACCCGCCGGGGCAGCACGTAATGCTATCGACTGCGCGCTCTGGAGCCTTGAGGCCGCCAGGCACCAGCAATCGCTGACGTCCTTGCTGGGAGCGGCGCTGCCGGAGTCCGTCGTGACGGCGCAAACGGTCGTGATTGGTGAGCCGGAGCAGATGGCTGCCAGCGCAAAAGCGCTCTATGACGCCGGGGCCACGCTGTTAAAAGTGAAGCTCGACGATCGCCTGATCAGCGAGCGGATGGTCGCCATTCGCTCGGCGGTTCCCTCGGCCACGCTGATTGTTGACGCCAACGAGTCGTGGCATCCCGAGGGGCTTGCCGCCCGATGCCAGCTGCTGGCTGACCTGGGCGTGGCGATGCTGGAGCAGCCTCTGCCAGCGAAGGATGATGCGGCGCTGAAGAATTTTATCCATCCGCTGCCCGTCTGCGCGGATGAAAGCTGTCATACCCGCGAGAATTTGAGCGCGCTAAAGGGCTGCTATGAGATGGTCAATATCAAGCTCGACAAGACCGGCGGGCTGACAGAGGCGCTGGCCCTGGCGGCGGAAGCGCAGGCGCAGGGCTTTTCCCTGATGCTGGGATGCATGCTCTGCACATCCCGGGCGATCGGCGCGGCGCTGCCGCTGGTCAATCAGGTCCGTTTCGCCGATCTGGATGGCCCGACGTGGCTGGCGGTTGACGTTTCACCGGCGCTTAATTTTACCAGCGGCGTGCTTCATCTCTGAGGCTGCCAGCGCAGAAGCTCCATCATCGCGTTTAAGTATTTTTCGCTGGCTTCGTCTGAGGAAATCGGCGGGAATTCAGCGGTGATGCAGGGCAGGCTCAAATCGGCGCACCAGCTACCGAACGATCCGGGTGTTTCATAGCCCACGCTGGTGACGAGCGGCAGGGCGAAAGCCTGCGCCAGCCACGCGCCCAGGTCGGAGTGACGCGGATCTTCAATGCAGGCCAGCGGATCGTGGAAGGAGACAACCCATGCGGGGTGGATCTTATGGATAAGCTGGCACAGCGCCTGCGTTTCCGGCTCGGAGCCGGGCTTGTCTCCCGTCAGCAGCACCACGTCCCGCTCCTCGGCGGAGCTGTTCCAGCGATAAACCGTTTCGCCGGCGCGCCAGTTTGCCGCCGGGAAATTACGGTTCAGGTCGACTCCCCTCGCATTCGCCCGTAAACCAAGCTGACAGCCGTCCGGATTGACGGCAAGAATTACGTGGTGACGTCGCAATGAAGGCGTCAGCGTCCGCAGCGCGCAGGAAAGCGTGACGATGGACGAGTTCTCATCTCCGTGCGTGCCGGCAATGATCAAACCGCTGCTGCGATCGGCATCGGGCGCCGGGAACCAGATCAGCGATGCGCCTAAAAATGAGCGGCCATATTGCTCAGCGCCCGGCGGAAAGGCTCCGCGCTCCGCTCGTGGTCGGGTGATTGCCATACGAAATCCTGATAAAGAAGTCTCTACTGGCAGTGTTGTGCAAAACTCGCTGTTAATCAAATAGTTTCCGTAACGGTTGAGAATTGCCTCAAATCACTATTCCTGACGAAGATATTTGCATTTCTCTGTTTCGAAACAAATAATTACGCATCTGCTTGTTACCTGAATTCATCAAAGGGGATCTTATGAAGCATCCTGTTTCGCGTCTCTGCGCTGCACTGTACCTGTGCGGACTCTCTACACTCTCGTACGCTGCTGATGTGCCCCAGGGCACGGTACTGGCGCAAAAACAGGAGCTGGTCAGGCATATTAAAGACGAGCCTGCTTCGCTCGATCCGGCAAAAGCGGTAGGATTACCCGAGATTCAGGTGATTCGCGATCTTTTCGAAGGGCTGGTGAATCAGAACGAGAAAGGGGAGCTGACCCCGGGCGTGGCGACGCGCTGGCAGAGCAACGATAACCGTATCTGGACGTTTACCCTGCGCGATAACGCGAAATGGTCAGACGGTACGCCCGTCACCGCGCAGGATTTTGTCTACAGCTGGCAGCGTCTGGTTGACCCGAAAACCACGTCTCCGTTTGCCTGGTTTGCGGCGCTGGCAGGCATCAACAACGCGCAGGCCATTATCGATGGCAAAGCGGCGCCAGATACCCTGGGCGTGACGGCGGTGGATGCCAGAACCTTACGCGTCCAGCTGGACAAACCGCTCCCGTGGTTTAGCAACCTGACGGCGAACTTCGCCTTCTATCCGGTGCAAAAAGCGAACGTTGAAAGCGGGAAAGAGTGGACGCGTCCGGGCGCCCTGGTGGGTAACGGCGCGTACGTCCTGAACGACCGCGTGGTGAATGAAAAACTGGTTGTCGTGCCGAATACGCACTACTGGGACAACGCGAAAACTGTCCTGCAAAAAGTGACCTTCATTCCGATTAATCAGGAATCGTCCGCCACTAAGCGCTATCTGGCGGGGGATATTGATATCACCGAATCGTTCCCGAAAAACATGTATCAGAAGCTCCTGAAGGACATTCCGGGACAGGTGTATACGCCGCCTCAGCTCGGAACCTATTACTACGCATTTAACACGCAAAAGGGCCCGACGGCCGATGCCCGGGTTCGTCTTGCGCTGAGCATGACTATCGATCGCCGCATTATGGCAGAAAAGGTATTAGGTACAGGCGAGAAGCCGGCCTGGCATTTCACCCCTGACGTGACGGCGGGTTTCACCCCAGAGCCTTCACCGTTCGAGCAGATGTCCCAGCAGGAGCTGAACGCTCAGGCGAAAACGTTGCTCCAGGCCGCAGGCTACGGTCCTCAGCGTCCGCTGAAGTTGACACTGTTGTATAACACCTCGGAAAACCACCAGAAAATCGCCATTGCGGTGGCGTCCATGTGGAAGAAAAATCTCGGTGTGGACGTCAAACTGCAAAACCAGGAGTGGAAAACCTATATCGACAGCCGTAATACCGGCAATTTTGACGTGATCCGCGCGTCATGGGTAGGCGATTACAACGAGCCGTCGACCTTCCTGTCCCTGCTGACCTCAACCCACAGCGGTAATATCTCGCGTTTCAATGACCCGGCCTACGATAAAATTATCCACCAGGCAGCGCTGGAAACCACGGCGAAAGCGCGTAATACGGACTACAACATGGCGGAGAAAATCCTCATGGAGAAAGCGCCTATCGCGCCCATTTACCAGTACACCAATGGTCGTCTGATTAAGCCCTGGGTGAAAGGCTACCCTATTAATAACCCGGAAGACGTGGCGTATAGCCGGACGATGTTTATTGAGAAGCACTGATGTTTTATGAGACCTGGCGCGGGAATGCGCCAGGTCTGCAATACGCGGTACGGTTTCATCCGCTATGCGTGGCCCAATGCCGGGTCTCTGTTATTCTAATAGCGCATTTAACTTCGCCAGCCACTGCGGATGCGCGGGCCAGGCGGGAGCCGTCACCAGGTTACCGTCTACATGGGCCTGATCGATGCCGATAGCGGCGTAGTGTCCGCCGCTGAGACGGACCTCAGGCGCGCAGGCCGGGTAGGCGCTACAGGTTCGTCCTTTCAGGATCCCCGCGGCAGCAAGCAGCTGTGGGCCGTGGCACACTGCGGCAATCGGCTTACGCGCGGCGTCAAATGCCTGTACCAGCTTTAGGACGTCCTCATTTAACCGCAGATACTCGGGGGCTCTCCCGCCGGGGATGAGCAGCGCGTCGTAGTCCTGCTCCTTTACGGCTGAAAAATCGGCGTTGAGGGTAAAGCGGTGACCGGGCTTTTCGCTGTAGGTCTGGGCGCCGTCAAAGTCATGGATTGCCGTCATGATGTAATCGCCTTTCGGTTTGTCAGGGCAGACCGCATCCACCTGATGGCCAATCATCTGCAACGCCTGAAAAGGCACCATGGTTTCGTAATCTTCGGCGTAATCGCCAACCAGCATCAGGATCTTCTTGCTCATCTTTCCTCACCTCTATCAATAAAGATGATTAAGATATAGCCTGGCGTGGCTGAATTGCCGGAAATAAAAAAGCCCGTCAGAGCACGGGCAACATAAGCAAATGAATAAGTGATTCGTTATCAACGTTGTTGGAGGATAACGCCGCGTATTTTACGCGGCTGTAAGGGAAGCAGATAGCTGACATATTCGGTAGGTGAAACAAGCGATTAAACGTGCGTTACGGTGCGTCAAAGGTCGGGTAAAGGCTATTTTCAAGAAATTCGACGAGATGCCAGATCTCACCGCTAAAAATAAACCAGAAGCCAAATATAATAAGGAGTAAAATAATTAAGGTGAGTATTATTTCTGTTTTTCCCATTGCGGCTTTTACCCACCTGACGCTAATTGATTCGAGGTGGGCATTGTAGCGGGGCTTTTCCGGATACTCCAGTTTCATGCCGCAAGCACTTTATTGCGTCCGTCATTTTTAGCGCGATACAGCGCATCGTCCACACGCTTAAACAGCTCGTCAATACTCTCTCCCTGATTATGCCGCGCCACGCCAATGCTGACGGTAAACCGCGGCAGGCCCGGAATCGTAATGCGGGCAACGGCTGCGCGGACTGACTCGGCAATCTGCATCGCGGTATCGAGAGAGGTGCGGGGCAGCAGGATAACGAACTCTTCGCCTCCCCAGCGGAAGACCATATCGCCCTCCCGACTACAGGCTTCCAGCGTCCGGGAAAGGGCGATAAGCACCTCATCGCCTTTCAGATGGCCGAACAGGTCATTAATGTTTTTGAAATGGTCGGTATCCACCAGCAGCAGGCTAAATTGCTGCTGCGCGGGAAGTGTATTCAGGTTGCTTTGATCGGTAATCGCGTAGAACTGGCGCCGGTTGAGTAACCCCGTCATGGAGTCACGTAACGCCGCATGTTCCAGCTCCTGCTCCAGCCTTTTTTGCTCGGTGATATCGTGGATGATGCACAGCATCAGCTTGTCACCGTAGATCTCAATGGGCCCGGCATATGTCTGAACGTGGCGGGTGGATCCATCGGCAAGGCGGTGAACAAAATTGAGCGGCTTATGACCACCGGGCAGCGCGGCAATCGCAGTCATAATGGGCATCACATCTCGCCCCAGCGTATTGATTTCCCAGGTATGCTTACTGCACATGTCATCATGTGAATAACCATAAAAATTGAGCGCGGCCAGATTCGCATCGACGATTTGACCGTCGCGGGCCGGATCGATTAACAGCATCGGGGCGCTGTTGGTCAGAAAAAAGCGCGCATAAAAACCCTGCTTTTTCCGCCGGTAGGTAGCGGAACGGCTGGCCTTCAATCCTGAGAGTATTTGCTGGGAGATGCCCTCGAAAACAATCACATCGCCCCAGGGCGCGTAGTGGGCAAGCGAGAGGCGACAGCTTAACGGCGTATCCTGTCCATCCCGGCTCGTTGTCCAGATTTCGACGATCTCCTGCTCTGTTTTCAGTTCAGATACATACATCGACAGGACGGTTTGCGCACTGGCAGAGTAGATCCCTTTGCGCAGGTCATCGAGCGTTTTATCCCCCATGATCTGCGTTGCGGACACATTCGCAAAAATGATCTTTTCCGACACGGGTGAAACGAGCCACACGGGTGTTTTAATTACATTCAACGCATCAAAACAAGGTTGCGACATAGGCGTTTCCTGTTCATCGACAACATGTGCCTGACAATCATGACAGAATTGACTCGCGTGTACTCCCTTGAAACATACTCCACTTAACCCCGTCAGGCATGATTTTTTTGAGAAATAAATGCGGGGTCCGTTTGAATTTTATTAATGGGTATAATCTGTTTGTCTGAGTTTATCTGCAGCAGTAGCCACGGTACCTGCTCGGCAGGTAAGGGGCGGGAGAAAAGGTAACCCTGCAGGTAATCGCAGCCGAGACGGGTGAGAACCGCCTGCTGTTCTTCCGTCTCGATCCCTTCTGCCACCACATTCATCTCCATGGTCCGGGCGATACTGATAATGGTTTCAACCAGCTTGTAGCTTTTTTCATTTTCCAGCATCGACGTGACAAAGCTTCTGTCGATCTTGAGCTCTTTTGCCGGAAGCACGCTCAGCATCAGAAGGTTGGAATAGCCTGTACCAAAATCATCAATCGAGACAACGATCCCCGCGTGATTAAACGCATTGAGCAACTCAATGCTGCGGTCGAGATTTTTAAGCGCGGTGCTTTCCGTTACCTCCAGGATCAGCCGGGACGGAGACAGGCTATATTTTTCCAGCATCGACGAAACGATCTGGAAAATATCCGGCTGTTCAAACTGGATGGGGGATAGGTTGAGCGACAGCGTCCACTGGCTGAAACCTTGCTCAGTCCAGAAATGAAGCTGTCGGCATGCCGCTTCAATGGCCCAGTTACCTACCGGAATAATTAAACCCGTTTGCTCCAGGGAGGGGATAAACAGATTAGGCAGTACAACCCCTTGCTCAGGATGCCGCCAGCGCAGAAGGGCTTCAAAACCGTGAATGGTTTTATCTCCCGCATGCCAGGTTGGCTGGTACCACAGCTCAAACTGATCGCGTTCAAGCGCCTGCGAAAGCTCCTGCAGGAAACCGGGTTTCGCCGGGATCGCCGTTGACATCTCGGCCCGGTAAATCGCCCAGCCGTTGCGGCCCTCTTCTTTGACGCGATTTAGGGCTGCATTCGCCTTGAGCTTCAGCTCGTGCAGCGTTTCGCCATCCTGAGGGTAAAGGCTGACGCCCGCACTGATCGTTGTGCTTAGCGTGTGCCCACAGACAGACAGAGGGCGTCGCACGTCTTCAAGCAGCGCGGTGACCAGGGCGTTGAGCCTGTCGTCGTCACATTCCGGCACCAGCAGGATAAAGGCGTCGCCTCCCAGCCTTGCCAGGGTCATCTCACGCGTGAGCCGGGCCGTGATGCGCTGCGCGACCGCGATCAATAACTCATCACCGACGCTGTGACCCCACGTATCGTTAACGCGTTTGAAGTGATCGACGTTCAGGAAAATAACCGCAAAGGGCTTTTTGCTCAGCAGCGCACTGCGCAGACAGTCCTGCATGCGGAGATCCATCTGGTGGCGGTTTGCGAGCCCGGTGAGCGCGTCAAACCGCGCCTGTAGCTCAAGCTGGCGGTTGAGCTGATGCAGATTATCCGTCAGCCGGCTGGTGCGCCGGTGGGAATCGATAAGTGAGATGATTAACATCACCCCGAGCAGGCAGAGCGTGGTGACTGAAACCCAGATGGATAACCCCAGCTCGCCGATCCCGCCCGGGAGGGTATGCGCCATTTCCTGAAACTGCGCGGCACTCATGCCGGTATAGTGCATCGCACAAATCGCGGCAGCCATGACGAAAGCCGCGATAATGCGATCGATAAAAACGCCTTTGCGTTTATCCCGCAGACGAAAAGCCAGCCACAGCGCCGTGCCGGAGGCAACAACGGCAATAACCACGGACAACCCCACGAGGCGGCTATCCCAGATGATGCTGCCATCCAGCATCAGGGCCGCCATACCGATGTAGTGCATCGACACCACGCCAGCGCTCAGGATCGCCGTGGCAAAGATCAGTCGAAAGGGAGAAAGTTTTTTGCCCGCGACGGCAATATTAAGTGCCGTGGCCGATGCAACCACCGCGACGCCCAGTGACGCAAGGGTTAACCAGAGGTCGTAGCTCATCATCATGGGCATTTGCATCGACAGCATGCCGATAAAGTGCATCGACCAAATGCCAATGCCCAGCGTGACCCCGCCGGCAATACGCCAGAAGAGGGCAGCCGTTCGGCTGGAGAGGGGGATCTTTCCGGCGCTGTCCAGCGCCACAAAGGAGGCGATAAACGCCACCAGATAAGAGATAGCGATTAACACAGGGTCCCACGATATATTGAGCATTATGCAGTCCCACGCCTGAGAGGGTTACCGATTTCGCCTGCCGGGTACATCTTTATCGGGCAACGAACATGCGCATTTAAACCATATTAGTTATTTATCGTGAAAAATGACCAGTCATATTAATACTCTAAAACTTATTAAGAATATAAAATATATTCTCTTGTTAATATATTAAGCATTGCTAAACAAGAACGAATAACAGTAGCAAAGCTCCTTAAATAGGAAGGCGATCGTATCGTCTTACCGCGGGCGATACTATCGCTTAAGATGGCGGGAAACCAGTATCACAGCATGCTGAGCAAAACATTTTCACTAATACGCTTTTTTTATCTGACTTAAGACAAATCTCAGGATGCTAACGGCGAAACAAAAAACAAGCGTTGTTTGCGATGAAAAACTTCCGGGCCAATGCTATAAGTCTAAGTGCCGACCAAAATATAAAACGTGGGTATTATCATGCTAAAAAATATTAGTGTCAGGACCTTTATTATCGGGTTCCTTTTCTCTCTTTTTTTGGTAAGTGCGGGTGTCGTTGTTCTATTTTCCAGCAATACGTCTCTCTTTATTTCGCTTAATGTCATCAATTTCGTTGCGCTATTTTTGCTCTGGGTCTATATGACGAAGTATCTTGTGACGCCGATCAATACGGTGAAGAGGAGTATTGAGGAGGTGACCGCAGGTAACCTTGGCGTATCTATCCCTGAATTTGGCAATAACTGCGCGGGACGACTCATCCCCGGTATAAACAGCCTTTCCGGCAATATTGCGACGCTGGTGCGGGAGATCAGGGCATCATCGCAAACTGCTATGACCTTATCGGACCAACTCTCGGCACGTAGCGCTCAGCTATCGGTTAAAACCGAGCAGCAGTCTGCGTCTTTGGTGCAAACCGCAGCCAGCATGGAGCAAATGGCCGCGAGCACCAAAAACAATGCCGATAACACCCGCCTGGCGAGCGAGCAGGCAAATGTGGCGACGTTACAGGCGCGCAAGGGCGGTGAGCTCATGGGGCAGGTCGCCAGCAATATGCAGTCCATTACCGAATGCGCGCAGCAGATGACGGAGATTATTTCGTTGATTGACGGCATTGCGTTCCAGACGAATATCCTGGCGCTCAACGCGGCCGTTGAGGCGGCAAGGGCGGGCGATCATGGAAAGGGTTTCTCTGTCGTCGCGGAAGAGGTAAGAAACCTGGCACACCGCAGCGCGGAGGCCGCGAAGAATATCAAAACGCTGATTGAAGTCACCAGCAGTAACGTCACGCAGGGAGCCAGCGTTGTGTCACAGGCAGAGAAAAATATGCATGAAATCGTGACGGGCTCGGGGAATGTCAGCCGCTTAATGGACGAAATTTCCGCGTCAACGTCAGAGCAGGAGAAAGGTATTTCTCAGATTACCCTGGCGCTATCGGAGCTGGAGCGGGTCACGCAAAGTAACGTGGCAATGGCAGAGGAGCTCAATGGTTCCTCGGACGTACTTCGTAATCAGGTGATTGAGCTGCAGACCCGAACGCGTAATTTCAGACTTGACCAGGGCTCTCCTTACTTATTATCAGGCGGCTCGCCATCCTTCCTTCAGCGGCCAGAACACTCTCTCTGACAGTACCGTAAAGCCTGGCATGCCAGGCTTTATTAATGCCACCGGCCAGAATGTACAATTCCTGAGCGATTTCAGCGCGATGGGATACATAGTTGTTGCTTAACACCTGATGAAAGCTAGACTGACACCGAAAGAGGTAAAAAGGTGGAGGCGCTGTGGAAAGCATTAAAGGATCTGAACTAAACGTTCCAGACGCAGTTTTTGCGTGGGTGCTGGATGGCCGCGGCGGTGCGCGACCGCTGGAAGATAATGATGCGATCGATAGTGCGCATCCCTGCTGGCTACATCTGAACTACACCCACCCGGACAGCGCTGACTGGCTGGCCTCGACGCCGCTGTTGCCCAATAACGTGCGCGATGCCCTGGCGGGTGAAAGCCTGCGGCCCCGCGTGAGCCGAATGGGTGACGGGACGCTAATCACCCTGCGCTGCATTAACGGCAGCACGGATGAACGCCCGGATCAGCTGGTTGCGATGCGTGTCTACATGGACGACGGGCTCATTGTGTCGACCCGGCAGCGAAAAGTTCTGGCGCTGGATGACATCGTCAACGATCTGAAAGAAGGTACCGGGCCGGTCGACTGCGGCAGCTGGCTGGTGGACGTCTGTGACGCCCTAACCGATCATGCGAGTGAATTTATTGAAGAGCTGCACGACAAAATCATCGACCTGGAAGATAACCTGCTCGATCAGCAGATCCCGCCCCGCGGTTTTCTGGCCTTATTGCGTAAGCAGTTGATTGTGATGCGCCGCTACATGACGCCGCAGCGCGACGTGTATGCGCGTCTTGCCAGCGAAAGGCTCGCCTGGATGAATGACGATCAGCGGCGCAGAATGCAGGATATTGCCGACAGGCTGGGGCGCGGGCTGGACGAGATTGATTCCTGTATTGCCAGAACGGCGGTGATGGCGGACGAAATCGCGCAGGTGATGCAGGAGTCGCTGGCGAGAAGAACCTATACGATGTCTCTGATGGCGATGGTGTTTTTACCCAGCACGTTTCTTACCGGGCTGTTTGGCGTGAACCTGGGGGGAATTCCGGGTGGCGCTTATCGCTACGGCTTTACCGCGTTTTGCGTGATGTTAGTTGTTTTGATTGGTGGTGTTGCATGGTGGTTGCATCGTAGTAAATGGCTGTAAATTTACGCTTTTTTCAGCTTTTAACGGGATCAAAACGCTCTTTTAATTGAGCGAAGTCAATAAACAGCTACCCCGTAAGGTGCAATATGACTCCCGCAGGTGAATGCAACGTCAAGCGATGGGCGTTGCGCTCCATATTGTCTTACTTCCTTTTTTGAATTACTGCATAGCACAATTGATTCGTACGACGCCGACTTCATAGTCGGCTTTTTTTTGCCTCCTGATTTTCAGCGTCTACCCTAAAAGGGACGACAGCAAATTCTGGAGGGAATGATGAGCATCCTGAACGCTCTGCTACTGCAACAATCGCGTCAATCCGATCCCGTCCCCACCGATCCGGTGCCAATGCCCGATCCCATCCCGCGTCCGCAGCCGATGCCCGACCCGCCGCCAGATCAAGAACCGATTAAATTGTCGCATCGAACCGCGAGATCTGCGAGGATACGCGCCATCTGACCGCAAAGATGACCACGAGAGACTACTGTGACCGCTTTTTCTACCCTGAATGTTCTGCCCGCCGCCCAGCTCGATAACCTCAACGAGTTGGGTTACCTCACGATGACGCCTGTTCAGGCGGCCGCGTTGCCCGCCATCCTTGAGGGCCGTGACGTGCGCGTGCAGGCGAAAACGGGCAGCGGGAAAACGGCGGCATTCGGCCTTGGCCTGTTGCAGCATATCGATGCGGCGCTTTTTCAGACCCAGTCTCTGGTGCTGTGCCCGACCCGCGAACTGGCGGACCAGGTCGCGGGTGAACTGCGTCGCCTGGCGCGTTTCCTGCCAAACACCAAGATTTTAACCCTCTGTGGCGGACAGCCGTTCGGCGCGCAGCGTGATTCACTTCAGCATGCACCGCACATTATTGTCGCAACGCCCGGCCGCCTGCTGGATCACCTGCAAAAAGGCACCGTCTCGCTGGATGCGTTACAAACGCTGGTGATGGACGAGGCAGACAGGATGCTGGATATGGGCTTCAGCGATGCGATTGACGAGGTGATCCGTTTCGCCCCGGCCGATCGTCAAACGCTGCTGTTCTCCGCGACCTGGCCGGAGGCCATCGCCGCCATCAGCGGGCGCGTGCAGAAAAATCCGCTCACCATTGAAATCGACAGCGTAGATGCGCTGCCCGCTATCGAGCAGCAATTCTTTGAAACCTCGCAGCAGGGGAAAATTTCGCTCCTGCAGAAATTGCTGAGCCAGCATCAGCCTGCGTCCTGCGTGGTGTTCTGTAATACCAAAAAAGACTGTCAGTCGGTCTGTGACGCCCTGAATGCTGCCGGCCAGAGCGCATTGTCTCTGCATGGCGATCTGGAGCAGCGCGATCGCGATCAGACGCTGGTCCGCTTCGCTAACGGCAGCGCCCGCGTTCTTGTCGCAACCGACGTCGCTGCGCGCGGTCTGGACATTAAATCCCTTGAGCTGGTGGTGAACTTCGAGCTGGCGTGGGACCCTGAAGTGCACGTGCACCGTATTGGTCGTACCGCGCGCGCGGGAAACAGCGGTCTGGCGATCAGCTTCTGCGCGCCGGAAGAGGCGCAGCGCGCCAACATTCTCTCTGAGATGCTGCAGATTAAGCTGAACTGGATGAATGCACCGGCCAGCGTCAGCGTAGTGCCTCTGGAGGCTGAAATGGCGACGCTGTGCATTGATGGCGGTAAAAAAGCCAAGATGCGTCCAGGTGACGTATTAGGGGCGCTGACCGGGGATGTGGGTCTGGACGGGGCGGATATCGGCAAGATTGCGGTCCATCCGGCGCATGTCTACGTAGCGGTTCGCCAGGCTGTTGCCCATAAGGCATGGAAGCAGCTGCAAAACGGGAAAATTAAGGGTAAAACCTGTCGCGTACGTCTGCTGAAATAAAGAATGAAGCGTCTCAGACGGTGTTTCTGAGACGCTAATCGCTTACTTCACTTCAAGCACGTTGAGACGCAGCTCTTCAAACTGATTGTCATCTTCTTCCGGCTGCCAGCCCGCTGGCTGCATGGGAATATCTTCCCGATCAAACGCCAGGTCCCCGCCGTTCACAATTTCTGACTCGTGATTGATGCCTTTAAAGTCGAACAGCTCCACATCCGCGAGATGGGAAGGGACGACGTTCTGCATCGCGCTGAACATGGTTTCGATACGCCCCGGATAACGCTTATCCCAGTCGCGCAGCATGTCGCCAATTACCTGACGCTGCAGGTTCGGCTGAGAGCCGCACAGGTTACATGGAATGATCGGGAAACCTTTAGCCTGAGAAAAACGCTCAATGTCTTTTTCGCGGCAGTAGGCGAGAGGGCGGATCACAATGTGCTTGCCGTCATCGCTCATCAGCTTAGGCGGCATGCCTTTCATCTTGCCGCCGTAGAACATATTGAGGAACAGCGTTTGCAGGATATCGTCGCGGTGATGGCCCAGCGCAATTTTGGTCGCGCCCAGCTCCGTCGCGGTACGATACAAAATGCCGCGGCGCAGGCGAGAGCAGAGTGAGCAGGTGGTTTTCCCTTCCGGGATTTTCTCTTTCACAATACCGTAGGTATTTTCTTCGACGATTTTATACTCAACGCCCAGCTTCTCGAGGTATTCCGGCAGAATGTGCTCCGGGAAGCCCGGCTGTTTCTGGTCAAGGTTGACCGCTACCAGGGAAAATTTCACCGGTGCGCTTTGCTGAAGATTACGCAGGATCTCCAGCATGGTATAGCTGTCTTTACCCCCTGACAGGCAGACCATGATGCGGTCACCTTCTTCAATCATGTTGAAGTCTGCAATGGCTTCGCCCACGTTACGGCGCAGTCGCTTTTGCAGTTTATTCAGGTTGTATTGCTCTTTTTTGTTAATCTCTTGATTCTCTTGCATTTAGTACTACCTTCGGAGCCAGCAGGGGCAAACATTGTATGCCGCGTATGGTACGGATTCCGGCGGCGAATGCCAGCACGTTTTACTGCGGGGTTATAACTGGCGCAGCAACGCCGTTAGCGTGCGGTGTGATTTAAGGACCTCATATAGCATTTTACTCGTGTTAGTTTTCCATATTTGTTATATGACCGAGGGGAACTTATATGGCATAAGAGCGTTAAATGAACATAAAAAGGAATGACTTTATGTCGCTATATGACCTCAAAACAGAAGCACTTGCCTTACCGGAGGCCTGGCACTCTCGTGTATTGGGCCGCATTGGAACTGCAAATCTTAAAGTTTTACGAATGGATGAACGCTCAGTGATTGAAGAGGTACATGAGTATGACGAGGGGTTACTGGTCATTGATGGATGTCTGGAGCTGGGCGTGAAGGGTAAAAAAATCTCTGTAACGGCTGGACAGCTCTATATCGCTAAAGCTGGCACTCCCCATACTGTAGAAACAGGCAGTTTTGGTACACTGGTTATCATTGATTTACCAGAAACGGAAGTGGCCTCGCTTTAAGCGGCTTGCGATAAGGTCACTGATTGTCAGGATTGTTCGATGTGCTAATCCAAACTTTAATCAGACTCAACGTTATCAACCCCATCACAACGGCAACAGTGGTTACTACAATATAAGATGTCATAAAATAATCTTTTTTGGTAAGGGTCTTCATTTGACTCATTTCTTTTGCATTAGTTCCTGCAAAAAGCAAAATTTTAATGAAAAGAAGTGTCGAGTTTTAGTCTGTGTTGTTTAAATAAAGATGAGAGGGTTATATTTGCAGGTTTTATAAAAAAACGCCTGCATTTAGCAGGCTTTAATAGTAAGGCATTTTTTTTTAATTCAATAGATAAAGCCTAAAAACGCTCACTGAAAATACTGGTGATTTTACTGAGGTTTTATCTTTCCTTTTGTGAAGTACAGAGAACTAGCCGGAAATGCTGATTACAAATGGATTTTTGCGGCATCAAGTATCTTCTGAGAGGTGAGTTCTCTATCAGAGGCAACGTAGACAAAGCTGCGATCGCCGGTTAGAGACGGGAAACCGGCAGACATAATCTGAAGGTGTATTTCTTCACCGTCCGGATATTCTTGTCTTACGGACGTAGTTGCTTGTTGCACTGTGACAACTTTACCTGGTTTCCCATTGAAAAAAACGATTACATTCTTCATAAACCACCCTGTGTTTTTGAGATCTTTCCAAAACTAAAGCAAGCATTGCTTAGCTTTAAAGTGTATGGTGGCACTCCGTAAAATCAGGAGATGCCTATGTCTGGACGTAAAAAAACACAATCCCATCGAAATCATTTAGTCAAATGTTCATGCCCAAATTGCTCTAAAGATTCAGAGCATAGTTTTAATCGCGTGCAAAAGGGCGCTCAACTTGTCTGCCCGTACTGCCACGTTTTGTTTAAATCTACCCAACGATTCTAAACCAAAGTTGTTGACAAAATGAGTTAACTTTGAGTTTTAGACCATTCATGCAGCAGTTCTGCACTTCATCACATTGGTTAGCGTACTCGTTAAGAAAATATGCTGACTGTTGCTATCAATAACAGTCATATAATCCAGGGCCCGTTTACTCAGGAAACCTTGTTGGTAATCACGGGCCATTGATAAACTTATCTATCTAAAAGAATTACATTTGCAGCAGAAGGGCCTTTATCGCCGCTTAGAATCGCAAATTCGACTTTCTGACCTTCAAATAGTGTATTAAACCTTTCTCCCTGCAGGGCAGAGAAACGAACAAGAACATCTTTACTGCCATCAAGGGGGGAGATAAAGCCAAAGCCTTTATCTTCATTAAACCACTTAACCAGACCTTGAATTCGTGAAGGCATAAATACTCCTTTAAAGACACTTTAAATGATAAGAAATGACTAAAACGTATGGACTCAAAAGGAGGGGATATCAGCGATAGCGCCTGGTTATGAGGACTGCGTGGTAAAATATTGTATTCGGTATTACATCGAACCAACTTAATCATTAAGGCACGGACTGAGTTGATAAGCAAACGTTATTTTAGCCATCCAGATGGCTTTCGCGGCGCATTTCCGGTCACGTTGAATCTGCTGTCAATTTTCGATAAAAAGTCGTCGGCTTGATGTTCGCCTCTGCGAGTCCGGGGCCGGAAAAAGGGTTGTGCGCATTGATCTTGTGAATATATTTGGATTAGGCTATGTATGTTCAGCACCACGCTTTTTCTTAAAATTTTATCCCATTGGAAGGGTTTAACGTGTTCAAGCTTAGCTCATCTCTACTGGCTATTTTCCTGCTGTCAGGCTGTAGCTCCGATCTGGTTCTCATTCCACCTAAACAACCCGAATACAAGTCAATGCCTGAAATAACCCAGTCTGTGACGCCAACGCAACAGCGTGCAATCATGGCCGGCGAGCGGCCAGACTGGTCAGAAAGAACCCCGATCAATACAATAAAGCGATATTAATAGACACTTATCCACCAGGGCTGCCGTTCGGCGGCCTTTTGTTTCCCCTCAATCTGGTTAGCGAGAACATTTCTGACGCCTGACATGGTAATTATTACGTTATCGACCATGCTTAAGACAATGACAATTCAATCACTTCAGCATCGTTGAAGCGGCTACTTCACTTAAATCGAGAACCCTAAATGCGCCATGCATCTATCCCCGTAGCTGCAGCCACGACAATGTTTTTGCTCGGCGTTTTTATCATTAATTTACAGGTCTGGTATTCTGCACGGGCTGATAGCCTGGCAGAGGCGCACTACGTCGTGCGGAACATGAATGTGATTCTTAAAGAAGCTCGTCATGCGACTGAGATGGCAATGCAACTTGCCGAGAATGAGTGTGATGCTGAAGGGCAATATCGGCTGGGCACCGAGGCGGCATTACAGCCTCACCTGAGAACGATCGTTATTCTGAAAAATGATGCGGTCTGGTGCTCCTCGTTACCGGGAAACCGCGTATTGTTGGTCAACAGCTCAATCCTGCCTGAGTCATCACTGCTCCTCGTCCCTTCGGCCAGTACCGTCAACGGTCTTCCGGTTCTCTTATACCAGACAATTCACGCCGGAAGCCGAATCATCGTTAGCATCAGCGATAGCCATATCCGTGATGCGCTGGATATGCCATTAAATGGCGTTGAATATTCCCTGAGAGTAGGCAATAACCTTTTAGGCCTGACAGGCGATGTTACGACGGCAGACCCTACGAAGAAACAGGTATTAACGGTAAAAGCCTCTGGTTATCCATTCTCGGTTCAATTTAACTCTCCACCTCTTTTTAGCCTTAAGAGATTATTCAATCGAGCCGGAGGCGTGGTGCTATTCCTGCTGATAATATCGTCTCTCTCTGCTTATATTCTTCAACGCTATATTTCTAAGGATGTCTCACCCGAAGAGTCACTGCGCATCGCCATTTACAGAAATGAAATTATTCCGTATTACCAACCCGTTGTGAGCGGCAAAGAGGGAACCTTACGGGGTGTGGAAGTGCTGGCCAGATGGAAGCATCCTCAATCAGGGTTTATTTCTCCCGCATCCTTCATTCCTCTTGCTGAGAAATCCGGTTTAATTATTCCTTTGACTCAGAGCTTAATGAGGCAGGTTGCAATACACATGAATGCTATTGCGACATTGCTGCCTGAAGGGTTTCACGTAGGGATTAACTTCAGCGCTTCTCATATCGTTGCGTCCACCTTTGTTGAAGAGTGTCTCCACTACAAGCGCAGCTTTACTCAACAGGATCTTAACCTTGTCGTTGAAGTGACGGAGCGTGAACCACTCGACATTGATGCACATCTCGTTAATACATTGAATGAGTTACATAACAATGGATTTGCCATTGCGCTGGATGACTTTGGTACGGGTTATTCCGGCTTGTCCTATCTGCAGGATCTGCATATTGATTACATTAAAATCGACCAGAGCTTTGTTGCCAGGGTTAACGCGAATGAGGACTCAACGCTAATCCTTGATTCGGTACTGGAGTTGGCCAAAAAACTCTCAATTAGCATCGTGGCGGAAGGCGTTGAAACAGAAGAGCAGCTCGATTACCTCACACGCAATCATATCCGGTTTTTACAGGGGTATTTCTTTTACAAACCTCTTCCTTTCAAGGAACTGGTCAAAGTTCTCTTGTCGAAGCCAAAAGTTAAGATCAGGGTGGAATAATGTTTGTTTAGTTGTTTCTGAGAAAATAAAAAGGGGGGACATCATCCCCCAAAAAATGTAGAGCATTATTGCTTTAACCACGGCAATATTTTGTTATGCATTGACCGAATGGTCAAATTAATTGTTTTCAACATTGTTTTTGAAAATATGAAGCGGATGGGCGAACTTGAATATTAGCTGCCTAACGTTTAATTTGATTCTAATCAATATTGTCGCACCCCTCTTTAGATTAATGGATGCAATACTTGTTGTTTTGTTAAAACAATGCGCTTACGCTGTGTTTTCGACGTAAGATGTTTCAGGTTAATTTTTTAAGAAAAAAATGCTGGCCGCTAAAGCAAAATGAAATAATGCTTACTTATTACCGCTGTTTAAATGTTAGCCAGTAAAGGCCCGGGGCGCAGTTTGCTTTTAGAATAGCCGTCTCACTCTGAGATTTTCGTCAGCTAGCGTATAATGCGTTATCCAAACTGTAAACACCCCGTGACTGGTGCTATGACCCTTAATCGCTTTTGTTATTTACTCCTGATTTTCGCTGCGATCGGCAGCCTTCTTACCACCCATCCTCTGTTCATGTGGTTTCTGGCGATCAACGTGATGACGTTGGTCATGTATGGCGCCGATAAAATGGCGGCGCGGAAGGGGATGCGCAGGGTTCCGGAAGCGACATTGCTGGTATTTGGCGTGACGGGTGGCTGGCCTGGCGCCATTGTCGGCCAACAGCTCTTTCGCCATAAAACCCAAAAGCAGCCCTTCAAAAGCTACTTTTTCATCAGCGTCGTCGTCAGCATCGCCATGATGGCGGCCGTTTATCATTTTTCTTCTTATTCTCTTTTATGAGCGTTGGCAGGGACCGTTGACGGTAAGGCATATCTTTAATTCATTCCTTCATCACTGCCAATAGTAGTAGGACTATTCTTAAGTGGTTGCTGTTTTTTGCACAATCTGAATAATACGTGCAACAACACGGACGACAACATCCCATGAAAATAGAATCTCTTATCCTTGCAGTGCTGGTGCTCTTTTCTGCGCCTTCCTGGTCTGCTTTTCAGGAGCGGGAATATAATACCTGGTATATAAAAAATGCGGTCCTTTATGATATGACACAGACATCGGAAGGTTTCCCTGTCATGGTGAGCGTCTCCCAGCCTGGGAGAAAATCCGCTAATTTACTGGTATCTTATATTACTGAAGGCCGCTGTGGTGAGAATAATCTGCCGCTTAATGTGAACGGTAAAGTGCTGCCCGCAAAATATAATTGTGTCCAGATAGGGAAAAACAGAATTGAACATTTTTCAGTGGTGGACGCGGAAAGCGTCAATGGCATGGTGATGCACCTGAGATCTGATTTCACTATTCTCCTGCAAAACGATATCAAAATTTGGGCGGCAAATATCAAAACACCAAAATACGGACTGGCGCCGAGATTCTAACTATGAAATGCCTGTATTACGACAGGCATTTTTTTAGGATGTAACGCAATCATTTTTAAGTTAATAGTTGTAATGCATTACTATTAAATATTAAAGGTAAGTGGCCTTGGTTTTTTACGTATTTAAACGGACTGTATGCTAAACGGTACAAAACTGTATAAATAATCCTTTCTGACGTTATGGATAAAGCTCATTACCAGACTTACGCTTGTTAGCGGCGTTTTAGTTGTTCAACACATTTTTACTGGTAAGGAGCAGAAAATGTCGCAACGTAATAGTCTGGATTTACTAAGCCGTAAAGAAGGAATGTGTCTGTTAGAGCAAAGCATGGGTTTTGTCTGGCAGGCAGCACTTCGAGCCGTCGCGGTATTAGGCGTCGCAGATCGTCTGGTTGAAGGAAAAAAATCCGTCAAGCAACTGGCGAAGGAGTTGAATGTAGACGTTAACTATCTTCATCGAATCATGCGCTTATTGTCCTCTCGTGGCGTTTTCAACGAATTATCTGAAGCTGAATACAGTCTTAGCCATTCAGCGCAATTCCTCTGTTCTGAGCATGAATTTTCCTTGCGTGCGGCGGTGCTCATGCTGACAGACCCAACATTCTGGCAGCCAGCGGCTAAAATGGATGAGATATTGCACGGCAAACCTGTTTTTAATGATTTGTTTGGCAAGCCTTTTTACGAATACTGGCAGCATGACGACACGATGACTGACAACAACGTTTTTCATGCGGGTATGGCCTCTATGTCATCCGTAGAAAATGAAGTCATCGCAGATAGCTATTCGTTCCCGCAAAACGCCGTGGTTGCCGATATCGCCGGCGGGCTGGGTAACTTATTGCTGGCTGTTTTACGTCGAAATCCGACCCTGACGGGGATCCTTTTTGATCAAAAAGATGTGCTTGAGCGAAATCGACTGCACCTGTTAAATGATAATCGTCGATGGGAAACTGTTAATGGGAGCTTTTTTGAAGCCTGTCCTGCAGCGGACATTTATCTGCTTAAGTATATTCTCATGGACTGGCCTGATGAGAAGGCGGTACAGATACTTCAGTGCTGCAGAAATGCAATGAAAGATAACTCCCGCTTATTAATTTTTGAACCGCTTATTAAAAAAGAAAATAATGAACAGGGACGATTTGAAATTGACCTTCTTCTGTTAACAAGCTTTGATGGAGGACGAGCACGAACAGAGTCTGAGTATCAGGCCTTGTTTGAACAGACCAATCTGGGGTCGGTTCCGGCTGAGGGCGAAATGACACCCTAAGCGTTAGCTCTGTGTCGTTGCACGATGTCAGCGACGGTATTCTTGCTGATACCGAGCTCGCG